>JBDGPX010000006.1:0-16092 GCA_042219475.1 Halobacteriales archaeon | reverse complement strand
TTACTCTTCGTCATCGGATCATTCCGACCACGGTGATCCTGCTCCGCGAGGCGAAAATTTCGTGTTTAGTTTTTTATCATAGGAAATACTCGATTATCAATAAGCACATGAGCGCCAAAGAATGCCCGTTCTGTGGTGAGTCGACTAAGATCCTTCCGGATCACCTCTGGAAGTGTGAGAAAGCCCCCCGCGACCTCGAAGCCAAAGAATCGGCCTAGCCGTTCCGGGCGGCGTCACATTTTCTCCCGGTCGTTAATCGATTGACAGCAGTGAGTTTATCCTTCCCATTGGTCGGTCTGGCTAGCCGGACGTCCGGGTTTCCTCAACCGCTTCAGCTCGGGGCTATCGATCGATCTGTTCGTGTCGAGACCTCCAATGATTGTGATCGATCGGGCATCGATTCGTTTTCGAAAATGTGATCGGTCATTCTCACCTGTGAAAATATGGGTTTCAACGGCTAACTGTCCCGATCGTTTAGTCGAGATCGATTCGGCAGGTCGTTCCCGCTGTAAGCCCTTGCTCATCGATGTACTGGGCGAGACAGGCATAGTTACAGAACTGGCCAGCCTCGCGTCGACCGTCATCTCTTTTTTCTTCAACGAAGACCGGCTCGTGGATGGTGATGTCGCAGCCGCAGTACGTACACGCTACTGTCATATGAGGTGCCACGGGCGTTAGTGAGTAAAGTGTCCGTATCTCCGACGACACTCCGAGCGGGGGTCGATCATCCCTGGTTCCCTTGGTCATGTACTGACCGTATTCTCCTTCTGTCGGTCGGTTTTCGGTCACGATCGACCCGAACGACATGGCCAGCATGGCCGCGCGACGGAACCGAGGCTTTTCAGCCCCTGGTCTTGAAAGGTATACAACATGAGCGCGTCAGAGAAGTCCGGTGGCGAAGTGAGCACGGGTGAAAACGTCTTTGTAATCCCGATCAGTGACGATGCCAGCGAGGATTACGAACACACCGTGATGACACCGCTCGACCTCGACGAGCTTGCCGACCGACCGGAAGCCCTTGACAGCATGGGAGAAGTCAGACTGTGGGGGGTCCGAACCGATACGAATCCCGAACAGCTCTTTGAGAAGATCCAACCGGGCGATCTCTTGGTGTTCTATCGTGACGGCACCTATATCGGTGTGGGCACGGTCGGGATCACGTTCGAAGACGCTGCGGACTGGACCGGTGAGACGCTCTGGGACGGTGGCTCGGCCCGCTATCTCTATACCGTTGAATCGTTCCGTTCGATCAATGTCCCGCGGGGGGCGATCAATCGGATTTTCGATTACAGTACGAGTTATACGCCGCCGCGACCGATGCGGGTCGCCGAGGACCGGGTGTCCGCGAAAATCCGGTCGATTCACCTAGCGATCATGCGGTTTGACGACAAATACGGCGCTGGCGCCGATTGACGGCGATCCCACCACTCTGCATAAGGTCACCGGATGATAGCAGAGTATGAACCTATACCCTTTTTGTATCTGTCCGACATAGCATCACACGATGGGCTTTGGCAGCTACGACGAAGGCGAACAAGAGAATCAAGAGGTCGACGCCAGCGAGATCGAGACTGGCGACAACGACCGCACCGAACACAACGGCGAGATCAACTTCGACAGCGACGAGAGTACCGACGAGCTGATCGATCGGCTGCAGGACATCAAAGAGGACTGAGCGGCCCCCGATCCTCGGCGTTGTCAAGCTCGCCACCGTTATTGATAGTGGTCGTACCGATCGGTTCTTCCACTCCACGATCAATTGCTCTGACTGCTCCAGCCCGGAGTACACGATTCGGGACCGTCGGGAGTAATGGACCGCTGGGATTTTCCGGACTGACGCCCCTGTAGCGCGTATGGAGCCCGAAGAGGTCGAAGAACTCATCGAGGCCGGTATCGCCGACGCCAGCGCGGACGTTTACCGACCGCGTGGAGCGGACGACGACGACCATCTGGCGGCCATTGTCGTTTCCCCCGCATTCGAAGGCCGGTCGCTCGTCGATCAACATCAGCTCGTCTATGACGCCCTTGGCGACCACATGACGACCGATATCCACGCCATGGAACTGAAGACCTACACACCGGATGAAGCGCCTGAATAACGACTCCCGACTCCGTAGCAAGCGGTCCGATCCGGTTCAACGGAAGGTCTTTGGGTTTTCCACTATTCATGCTGAGTATGTCATTCGAACCGCAACCCGAACTCTCACCTGATGAGGTCGAAGAACGCGTCGACAACGCCATCGAGAACAACGATGTCGTCCTGTTCATGAAGGGTAATGAATTGATGCCCCAGTGTGGCTTCTCCCGGCGGGCGTTAGGGCTGATCAAACAGCATCGTGAGGACGTCGAGACAGTCAATGTCCTCGATGCCCTTGATGCGTATCGGGACGCGCTTGAAGCCCACAGTGGCTGGGAAACGATCCCTCAAACCTATGTCGACGGCGAGTTCATCGGCGGCAGCGATATCCTCGCCGAACTCGACGAACGCGGTGAACTGGCCGAAACTCTGGACGCCTGATCGACGCACGTAGCATCGTCGTCCCGGTTCCGCTGGTGGGTCGGATGGGACACGGCCATCACCTTTCGTTTTGCCGATCCGGACAGACTGCTGATCAAGATGCTAATCCATTTGCCTTCGTGTCTCATAAATGGTAATATGGCTGATAGTAGTGGCGGTCAAACCGGACCCTTCCAGCAGCTGATCGACGATCGTGATCTGCTGGTCGCGATCGGGATGGCGGCGGGGTTAGGGATCTTCCTCTATGGCATGACGCGGAATCCGTTGGTCGCCGTATCCGCTTTCTTGCTCGCAACTGTCGCAGCTGTCCTGGTGACGACCTGAGGTGTCTCCCTGTCGATACGCGACCACTACCGGGCTCCGGTTCAGTCATGAAGCCGTCCGCGTAAACCTACGGCTTCGGATCAGTGAGTGGGGTCGACGGATCCGAATGCGCTCGTCGTCGTTGCATTGATCGAGCGACAGGTCCAGAGACCACGTTTTTCCGCCTGGGCGGTCTCTTGGACCGCATAGAAGGGCTCCGACTTGGCGAATTCGTCGTTGAACACGCGGGCGTGGCCGGTTCGGACCAACTCCTTGTTGACGTTGGTTTCATCCAGATAGAGGTAGCCGAAATACCGACCAAATGGCCCGCGGGCCGGGAGCTCTTTGTCGAACCGGAGATCGACTTCCTGCCCTAAGATCAGCTCCCGGAGGAAGGTGGTACTCTCGTTGGCTTCGGTCCGAAGACAGGCTCGTCCCGCGGAGGTGTTTTCGACACCGTACTCCTCGGGGTCGGTGCCGTTGAATCGTTCGGGAGCGTCGATCCCGATCAGCCGGATCAAGCCCCGGTCACCCTGACGATCCTCGACGATGACGGTGTCGCCGTCTCGAACTTCGATCACCGTGACCGGAATGCTCGTATTCGCGGCTGACTGTGTCGTTGTCGGTGGGGTCGGTGTCGGCGACTGTGTCGGCGTTGGAGTCGGCGCGCTCGTCGGTGTCGGAGATTCAGTCGGCGGGGCGGCCGTCGTCGGAGCGGGAGTCGGTGAGGCGGTCCCCTCGGTGAACGAACAGCCCGCGAGAAGGAGAAGGCAGATCAAGACGACGGCACGCAACCACTGTACTGTCATTACGTTGATCGGGTGGCCTCATCGTTGAAAGTCTTCTCTTTACCGATCTCTCGCCGTCCGACAGTGTCGAGTCCGATACTGTCATGTCCGGACCCATCGTTGGGCCGGTATGGACGCTGTCATCGAGCGCTCGACGCTTGCCGGCGAGGCAACCGCGCCACCCTCCAAGAGCTACTCCCATCGGGCGATTCTTGCCGGAGGATACGCTCGCTCCGTTGCCGTTGACGGCCCGTTACTCTCGGCAGACACCCGAGCGACGATGGAAGCGGTCGAGGCCTATGGCGGTGATGTCACCGAAAACGACGGTGACCTGTCGGTTACCGGCTTCCATGGCCGGCCGGCCGTTCCGGCCGATGTCATCGACTGTGCGAACAGTGGTACCACGATGCGGCTGGTCACCGCGACGGCCGCCCTCGCCGACGGCATGACCGTCCTTACGGGTGATGCCTCGCTCCGATCGCGCCCACAGGGTCCGCTGCTCGATGCGATCGAACAGTTGGGCGGGCGGGCCGAAAGCACACGGGCGAACGGCCAGGCGCCGCTGGTGATCGAAGGCCCGATCGATGGCGGGGCCGTCTCGATCCCCGGCGACGTCTCCTCACAGTTTATCACCGCGTTGTTGATGGCCGGTGCCGTGACCGATAACGGGATCACGATCGATCTAGAAACCGAGCTCAAATCGGCGCCGTACGTCGATATCACGCGTGAGATACTGGCGGCCTTCGGTGTCGAAACGGCAGTGACTGAGGCGGGGTTCCACGTTCCCGGCGAGCAGCAGTACGCGCCCGACGACGAGACCTATGCGGTGCCTGGGGATTTCTCCTCGATCTCGTATCTCCTCGCCGCGGGTGTTCTCGCGGGCGACCCCGACCGCACCGTGACGATCACCGGCGCCTATCCGAGCGCTCAGGGGGATACGGCCATCGTCGACATCCTGTCGGAAATGGGGGCGGACATCGAGTGGGATCGGGAGGCAGGCTGCCTGCACGCCACCCGCTCCTCACTGACTGGCACGACCGTCGATGTCGGCGACACGCCGGATCTCCTGCCGACGATCGCCGTGGTGGGTGCGGCGGCCGACGGCACGACCCGGATCGAAAACTGCGAGCACGTCCGATACAAGGAGACCGATCGGGTCGCCGCCATGGCGGCTGCGCTTGAGTCAATGGGTGCCGATGTCGAGGAAGAACGGGATACGCTCACCATCCATGGCGAGCGGTCATCGCTCAGCGGGACGACCGTCGACGGCCGCCACGATCACCGAATCATCATGTCCCTGGCGGTTGCCGGGCTCGTCGCCGACGGCGAGACGACGGTGACCGGGGCCGAACACGTCGACGTCTCCTTCCCCGGGTTCTTTGAAACGCTCGCGGAACTCGGTGCGCGGATCGACCGCTAACTATGCTCCGGGCAGATGTCGAGGCGTCGCTTCGCTGGGACTATGGTGAGGACGGAGCGCTCTTTCCCGCGTACGACAGCTACTGCTTCGGGAACCTCCCTGACACGATCAGGACCGTGTTCGACGTGGAGGGTCAGCGCCCGCTCCCCGAGGACGTCCGCGAGACCGTCCGGACCGATGTCGGGACGGTCGTCTTGGTTCTGATCGACGGGTACGGGCTGGATTCCTGGAAGCGCGACCGGTGTCGCCACGAGTTCATCGCTCGGATGACGGACCACGGGCGGGTGACGCCACTGACTTCGGTCTACCCGCCGGAGACGGCCGCCGCGATCACGACCTTGGGGACGGGCCAGCTCCCTTGCGAGCATGGCCGGATCGGCTGGAACGTCTACGAGCCCGAAACCGACCGCAGCTTCCTCGCGCTGGATGGGGAGATCAAGGCGGGTGGTCTCGGAGGGAAAATCGCCCCGGAGGCGACCGAGGACGTGTCGGACTTCTACGGGGATCTGTGCCGTGCCGGCGTGGAGGTTCACCGACTCCATCCTTTCGAGACGAAGGCTTCCGACGCGACGAACCATACGTACGATGACTTAGGCGGGTTTGGACGGCGCCTCCATGACGTGATCGAATCCAGCGGCGATCCCGGATATGTCTACGCGTATCTGCCACAGATCGATCACATCTCCCACACAGAAGGAACCGAAAGCGACGCGTTCCAGGAAGTCCTTGATGATATTTGCAAAGCAGTAACCGAGTTCGTGGATGGCTTGGATCCCGAGATCGCACGGGAGACGCTCGTCCTCGTGACGGCCGATCACGGTCACGTGAACACGGATCCAGCCGTCAACATCGATCTATCCGAGCGGGCGAAGGTCGTTGCGAACCTCCGTCGCCACGCGGATGGGACGCCGATCCGGATGGCCAGGAGCCCGCGGAACACACACCTCCACCTCCAACCGGGAACCGCCGCCGAGACGCAGCGTGCCCTCTCGGACCTCAATGCCCGGTGTTTCACGCGGGAGGACGCGTTCGCACGGGAACTGTTCGGCGACCGTGACGTCTCGGACCGCTTCCGTCGGCGGTGTGGCGACCTCATTTTGACGCACCGCGACCTGAGAACGTGGTGGGGTGACGCCGAGCCCGATGAACTCGCCCACATGGGGATGCACGGGGGCCTTAATCCTGCGGAGATGCTGGTCCCGTTCGGTGCCGTGCGGGCCGATCGACTCTGAGCCCGTCGAAGACGTACCCGAACATCCGGACTTCGACCGATTGTAACCTTGAAATGGCCCGGTCCCCGAGACGAGGGTAATGAACGGCAACACCTTCGGCCGGCTCTTTCAGGTGACGACTTTTGGGGAGAGTCACGGCCCGGCGATGGGCTGTATTGTCTCGGGCTGTCCGGCCGGCGTTGAACTCGCCGAGGAGGACATCCAACGCGAGCTCGACCGCCGCAAACCGGGCCAGTCGATGATCACAACCAGTCGGGGCGAGCCCGATAAGGTCGCGATCAACTCCGGCATCCAGGACGGCTATACGACGGGCACGCCGATCGGAATGGTCATCC
The DNA here is from genome assembly GCA_042219475.1 of Halobacteriales archaeon. Lineage (GTDB taxonomy): Archaea > Halobacteriota > Halobacteria > Halobacteriales > Hikarchaeaceae > Chewarchaeum. The sequence goes on along the minus strand of JBDGPX010000006.1, from coordinate 9,496 downwards.
AGAACAAAGACGCCCGCTCGTCGAAATACGAACCGTTCGTGACGGCGCCCCGGCCTTCCCACGGCGATTTTACTTACTCGGCGAAATTCGGTACCCGTAACTGGGGCGGCGGCGGCCGCTCGTCGGCCCGCGAGACCGTCAACTGGGTCGCGGCCGGTGCGATCGCCAAGGAAGTCCTTGAGCAATCCGACTACGATATTCGGGTGAAAGCCCACGTCAACCAGCTTCACGATATCAAGGCACCGGAGGTGAGCTTCGAGGAGATGCTCGAACACACCGAGGACAACGAGGTCCGATGTGCCGATCCCGAGACCGCCGAGGAGATGCGTGAACTCTTAGAGGAGTTCCAGTCCCGTGGTGATTCAGTCGGCGGCTCGATCTACTTCGAGGCCCGCGGTGTGCCGCGCGGGCTTGGGGCCCCGCGTTTCGATTCGTTTCCGGCCCGACTCGGGCGGGCGATGTTCGCGATCCCAGCGACGACGGCGTTCGAGTTCGGCCTGGGGAAGGAGGCCCGGACCGTTCCCGGCTACGACCGCAACGAGGACTGGACCTTCGAGGACGGTGACACTCGCCCCGATACCGTCAGCGAGCCGGGTGATCCTGTCCCCGTTGGCAATGATCACGGCGGGCTTCAGGGAGGGATCACCACCGGCGAGCCGATCTACGGCGAGGTGACCTGGCATGCCCCGACATCGATCCCCAAGGAACAGCGGACCGCCGATTGGGAGACGGGTGAAGAGAAGGACATCCAGGTCATCGGTCGTCACGACCCGTCACTGCCGCCGCGGGCAGTCCCGGTCGTCGAGGCGATGCTTTACGTGACGATCCTTGACTACATGCTGTTGGGCGGCCGGATCAATCCCGACCGGCTCGACGATCGTCCCGGCGAATACGACACCGATTATCACCCATCGAGCCCACGGGAGGATCCCGAGGACGCCGAGACCCGCGCCGAACCGACCGAATAAGCGACCGATCGACCTATCGCCAAACCGTTAAGAGGGCACTGACCCCGTGTTAGACCACTAATGAGTATCGATCACGCGACCCTGACGGGGCCACCCCGCGAGCGCGGTATTGCCCACGGCGAGCAGTTCGCCGATGAAATCGCCCACAACGTCGAGTTCTACCTCGAATACTTCGCCGATAACGGCGTCGACGAGCGGACTGCCCGAGCCCATGCGGAGTCGTTCATCGATCGGATCGGAGAGTATCACCCCACCTATGGCATCGAAATGCGTGGCGTTGCCGAGGGGAGTGATCTCCCCCTCGAGGAAGTAACCCTGGTGAACTTCCGGCATACGATCCTCTACAGCGCTTACGCAAGTGAGGGCACCGGAGACACGCCCGACGAGACCGAAGGCTGTACGAGCTTCGGGCTTACCCCCGAAGTGACCGCGAACGGGCATACCTATCTCGGCCAGAACTGGGACTGGCAAGCTCCGGTCGAGCGGTTCATTATGGACGTCCAAAACGCCGATGGTCCCGATTACGTGGCGCTGACCGAGGCCGGCAACGTCGGCGGCAAGTTCGGGCTGAACGAACGCGGCATCGGCTTCGTCGTCAACGGCCTTTCGACGCCCGCCGACGGCGACCATCCCTACCGAAAGCCGGCCCACGTCCGCGATCTGGAGATACTGACGGCCGATCGGCTCGATTCAGCGATCGGGGCCGTCCTTGAGACGGCCCGTCCGACGTCCCGGAACTACCTCTTCGGTCGCGCCACGGGCGAACTCGTCGACATTGAGACTACGCCCGACGCAGTTTCGTATCTTACACCGTCCGATGGCGTACTCACCCACGCCAACCACTTCGAGGAACGGGCCGGCATCGAGAGCATCTTCGAACGCCAGATCCCTCACACCGTCTCCCGGAAGCTCCGGATTAGCCGGCTGTTCGAGCAGGTTGATCGTCCCATCGACGAGGACACGATGAAAGCGATCCTCCGCGACCATGTCGGCGAACCGAAGAGCATCTGTCGGCACCTCAGCGACGACGATTCGCTCTCCCATACCAACGCCAGCGTGATCATGGATCTCGATGAGGGACGGATGCTCGCGACCGGCGAACCGCCCTGTGAGGCCAGCTACCAGACGTTTAACGTCGGCCGCGAATGATCGTCCCCGCCCGTCGTCCCTTAGGGTTCGATCGTCCTCCCGGGGGATAACGACGATGGACGCCGACCAGGACCGGCTCGCGAACCCGTTGGGGCACGATCCGGACTGTCGGAACTGTCCGGAACTCTGTGCCGTCCGGGATCGGATCGTCCACGGCTACGGTGACGTCGGTGCCGACTTCCTCTTCATCGGTGAGACACCAACGGCCGCCGCCGAGGCGAACGGCGTCCCCTTTACCGGCGATGCGGCTGGTCGCCGACTCCAGTCTATCCTGGGGGCGCTGGAACTGAGCCAATCGCCACCCCGGGCCGCCGATCCGACCATCGAGAACGCATATCTCGCCTATCTCGCCCGTTGTCGTCATCCCGAACGAGCACCGACGGACGACGAGATCACGACCTGTAGCGCTTACCGCACCGCTGAGGTCCGGATGATCAACCCTGAGGTCATCGTCCCGATCGGCGAACGGACGCTCCGAACGTTGGCGACCGAGTACACGACACGGGATCCCGAGACGCTCTCGATGCCCGAGGCCCACGCCACCGAGATCCGCGGACGTGGCTTCGAACTGTTCCCGTTGGTTGAGCTCGATTCACTCACGGAATCGACGATGACGACGTTCGTCAAGCGTTTCGGCGAGCTCATGGATCGGGATTACCGCAAGCCAAAGGGTCCCCACGCCGACCGCGAGGAGTGACTCCTTCATGGGGGCACGCTTTTCTACGGGCGCCGGTTACGCCGGGCATGGACTTTCCCGACGCCGACCGGATCGACGAGCTCATCGATCCAGTGGACTTCCCGCGGCTCGCGCGGGTCAGCTACGAGCCCCCGGCCGAGGACCTCGCCGACGTTGCGGCGACGGCTCGCACGGAGGTCGCCACCCTGCCGCTGGACCAGGTCCCCGATGGCGGGCGGATCGCAGTGGGACTGGGGAGCCGCGGGATCACCGACATCGTGCCGATCGCGACGGCGGTGATCGATGAACTCGCAACGCGCGGCTACGACCCGGTCGCCATTCCGGCGATGGGGAGCCATGGCGGCGCGACTGCCGAAGGCCAACGTCAGACGCTCGCGGCACTCGGACTCACCGAGGATCAACTGGGATGTCCGATCGATGCCCGCATGGCCACGACGGTTGTCGGACAGACGGCCGCCGGCGATCCTGTCCACCTCGCCGATGCCGCCCGTGAGGCCGACGCGACGGTCGTGATCAACCGTGTGAAACCCCATACCAATTTCACCGGAATGATCGAGAGCGGGCTCTGTAAGATGACGGCGATCGGGTTGGGCAAACGGCCCGGTGCCAGCGCCGTCCACGAACGGGCAATCCTCGACGGCTACGTTCCGGCTATCACGGATACCCTCGACGTGATCCGGTCGGAACTCACCTGGCTTGGGGGCATCGCCGTCGTCGAGAACTTCTATGATCGGACCGGCCACATCGAGGGGATCCCCGCCGCCGATCTCCCTGATCGGGAGAGCGATCTCATCGAGCGGGCGCGGGCGGCGATGCCGACACTGCCCTACGATGACCTGGATGTGTTGGTCGTCGATCGGATCGGCAAGGACGTTTCGGGGACCGGGATGGATACCAACGTCATCGGCCGGTATCGGGTCATCAATGCCGACGATCCCGAGACGCCGGCCATCAAGCGGATCGTGGTTCGGGGCCTGACAGAGGCGACCCACGGTAACGGTCACGGGATCGGATTGGCGGACCTCACGACGACGGATGTCCTTGCGGCCTTGGATCTCGATCAGATGTACGCCAACGGCCTCACGAGCGGGTCCTTCGAGAAGGGACGGCTCCCGATGGCACTGCCGACCGACGAGCACGCCATAACCGCCGCCTGTTCGGGGATCGGCCCCTACGATCCCGATACGGTCCGCTTAGCGTGGATCCAGGACACCGGTCACCTCTCGTCCTTTCGGATCTCGCCCGCCCTTGCTGACACCCCTCCCGAGCATCTGTCGATCGACGGCTGGGATCGCCTTACCTTCGAGGATGGCCATCCGACATTCACGGCGATCGATCGATAGCGGGACGCTCTTACCAGTATGGATTGGTACGCCAGCGTTGGGCGAAGGCCGTCGTTCCGACAACCAACGCCATCGTGACGGCGATCAGCCCGAGCACGAGGAGGGCACGGCTGTCGGCGAGCACGGATGGCAGGCGGCTTACCGCCCCGAGGACGCTTCCGACGGCGAGTGCGACCGCAAGCACCGCCAGAATTTTACTCACGCGCATAGCTATCCTGTTGTCACTGCCGGGTATAAATACGGATGTCATCGAAGACCCCGCCGCGTTCCGATCCGGGACCGACACAGGCAAGTCAGCGCATGCCCTCGGGCCCAGCGAAGATGGTTCGCTCACTATCCCGACACGGTGGCTGGGGGGTGTCGTCGTGACGGTCTTTGCGGTGTTGATCGATCCGCCCCGGCCGGGGTTGGTCTTGCCGGAACTCCCAGCAAGCTCGCCGCTTGCTGATTCAGACGTTGCCGACCTCTACGCCGCGATGGTCAAGGACACCTTCACGGCTGTCGAACGGAGCGGTGGCGAGTTACTCGTCAACTACCGACCGACGGAACTTCTCCCGGAGGCGTTTCGGGATGACGAATCCGTCGAGACGGAGGTTCGTTCCTTAGTCGCCCAGGCACTCGATGATCCGGATCGTCCCCGGTATGAAGTCCAAGTTGGCTCATCGTTTGCCGCCCGAGCGGGGAACACGGCCACCCATCTCCTCGAGGAGGAAGACGAAACGTCCGTGGCGATCCTCGACGGCACGGCGCCGTTGGTTGGCCGCACCCATCTCGACAGCGCGGCGATGAAACTCCGAACAAGCGAACTGGTGTTGGGTCCCGCGGACGGCGGCCGCGTGTACTATCTCGGCCTGACCGAACCGATCGACTTCACCGATGCCTATGCCCCGCCAGCACTCGAAACCTTAACTGAGCGTGGTGTCGCCGCCGATCTAGGGATCGATTTCTTGCCCTCGCTGACGACAGTCGAGACTGGACCCGATCTCGCCTCGCTGGTCACGATGCTCCGTGCCCGCCGGATGGCCGGCCGACAAGTCCCGGCGTTTACCACCGATGTCGTCGATCGACTCGATCTCTCGGTGTCGATCGTCGATGGTCAGCCGGCGGTCGTCCGTTGACCGAACGACGTGGAACCCTATCCGAATCGAATCCCGACCGACACCACGTTTATTAGCTGGTTGGATGATCCGTTTCTATGGCGGCGACACGAACGATCGGACTGTTGGGATACGGCCGGATCGGTAGTGCCCTTCATGAGTACATCCGGGCGACAGCCGGCATCGACCTCGATTACGCGCTCGTCCGCACACCGAAGGATGGGCTCAGCACCGACCAACAACTCACCGATCCGGCGGCGCTTCGAGAGCGGCCCGTTGACCTGTGTGTCGAGGCAGCCACCCACGAAGTCCTCGCCGATCTCGGCGAACGCGTCCTCAAACGAGACGATCTTCTCGTCCTTTCAGGGTCGGCATTCGCCGATCCGGATGTCGAAGCCCGGCTTACCGATGTCGCGACGGCCAACGACACCGCCATCTATCTGCCCCATGCGGCCCTTCTCGGGATCGACGGGCTCGTCGATGCCCGCGATGCACTCGAGACGGTCGCAATCGAGGCTACGAAGGCGCCCGATCATCTCGATTTCAGCTATACTGACGAGCTTTCCCCTGCTGATGTCGACGGACGGACGGTTCTCTATGAGGGGCCGGTTCGGGGACTCTGTCAGCGGTTTCCCCGCAATTTCAACTCCCACGGCGCTGTCGCGATGGCGTCGCTTGGATTCGATGAGACGCGATCAACCCTGATCGCCGATCCGGCGGCCGACAGTGCCGATCACGTCATCTCCGCCGCGGGTGACGGGTTTGATTTGGAGATCACCAGAAAGAGCGCGATTGAGGGCGTCACGGGTGATTACACGCTGATTTCGACATGGGGATCGATTCGCCGGATCCTCGCCGACGATCGTGGGCTTCGATTTGTGTGATCCCGTCTGTTGGGGACCGGGAATCAGCCTCTCTACGTCCTACTCCCCGTCATCGGCCGATCGCGACGGTTTTCTTGCGCGGAGGTCCTGTTACGCGGCTTCGTTGTCTTTCGCTAATTCGAGGATCATAACTTCCCAGCCAACCGTTGTTTCGTCATTGTGATACACCAACCTCCGCGGGGATCGACGTTGTTTCGAGCCGCTGACGCGAGTAGCTCCGCTAACGTCGCCTCGAATCCGTCTTCGGATGCTATCCGTTTATGATCGGAACCGGTGGGAGCATCGTGTGTCATATGTCTGTGGGGGTCTGGAGGGGAGAGCTGGTGGGTGATGTCCCGACCTTTGCCCACCGGGAGGGCTCAACATGATGTCACTCCACGTGAGGACGGCTCTTTCTCAGGGCGTCCAATGGCGCCCAAGCGCTCTGCGATGACGGTTTCCCGGAATAACTTTTCTGTCCTTCCGGAGCTAAAATCGGGCCCCCATCCAATCTCGTCGCTTTAACGGTGGAAAGCTCATCGGAAGTTGTCTAATGCACAGACTGTATCGGAGAAGAGCCATGCCGCTTGGTTGTCCTTGTTTTCGATACAGAGTGCATAGAAAGGCTCTCGCTGTCCGTCGGTGTTGATCTTGTAGGCCTGACTCCGTAGCGATGACCGGTCCTTGGATCTCGGCTCGGAAGTCGTCACATCCATAACCCAGTGAGTCTCGGTTAAGTACCACTTGCTTTGGATAATATCAAATGATCGATATACTCTGATGCTTAAATGACTTGGTATATAATCACAAGTACACAATATTCCGACGCTCTTACAGACGGATGGGTTTCCAAACACCCGCTGACAGAACGTGAACCGGGTACTCTTGTTAGCCCTACAGGAAGTCCGCTTTCTCCGATCAGCCCCCTCTCGGCCGATTTTCACACCGAACCATTCAGCCCTCGCATAACAGTTTGAGCATCCAGATCGATGCGGGGGACGGTATCCCCCTCCCCTCACCTGTAGTTTCGGCATCAGCGTGGACTTCGGCTTTCGCTATCGATGACGCTTCGTCAGTAGAGGCTTCCCCCTCTCGTCGCCTCTCCGGCTTTTGTCTTCAAGTTGCTTTTCCATATAAAACACCTCCCTTATATATCAACTTTTGAGTTTGATCCCTCTGCCGGACACTTCCCACCGTTCGCGCTGGTTGGTTGGCGGCCCTTTTGCGCCATGAGAACGACAGCTTCAACTTTGTTCCTCACATGTTTCCGCCAACGCCCTACATCGCCTCATTCCGGCCTTTTCGGGCCGGTTCGATTGAGTCGTATCGGGATCGATTGGTTCACCCTCCGTGGACCGGAGACTCAAAATCGACGGACCGAGACGGGGCGTACTGACCTCATCGGTGGGGTGGCGGAGCGGACTAACGCGCCTGCCTTGAGAGCAGGTGGCCATTCAGGCCTCATGGGTTCAAATCCCATCCCCACCGCTTTGCACAGACGATTCATCGATCAGATCGGTTCGGTATCCCTCCCGATCGTGATCTTCGATCACTCCACTCCATTTTGTTGTGGCACGCTGGATCCATCGAGGAGCGGAGCGAAATCACTTTGCCTCGGCAGTGTGGCCTATCGCATATGAGTGCTGCCGGGACTGATTGGCCACACGACCCCGACGGCGAAGAGGGTAGTGAGGGTATGCGCAAATACGGGATGGCGATCTTCGCGAAGAAGGTCGATGAGGACGAGGACTTTCCCTTGGAATTCGCGGAATTCGCCGAGGCGGTCGGCGACCATCCTATTCGGCTCAACCACGAGACGGTTGTCTCCGCCCAGGAGATCATCGATCACGTTGATGTCGAAACGGTAGAGGACATCCAGGCGTTTCACAAGGCCATCGGCCGGGCGATGCGCTCCGGCGGGTTTTGGGATTACCATCCGACTGCGTAAGGGATTTGACACTCGATTCTACGATCACATGCGCCGGTCATCGACCATCCGTTCCAGCCTCTGATCGGTTCGCCGTCATGACTACCAGACCATCGGTTAGCTCCGCGGATCCGCCCGATAGCTTTTAGCCGATATGTGTGATATGTTCACATATGGAATCGATGGTCCCGGTACGGGACGTCATGACCCGTGAGTTCGTCGGAGTGAGCGAGTCCGACTCGATCGTCAGTGTCGCGACCGTACTCTCCGAGGAAGACGCCAATGCAGCCGTCGTGCTCCGTGGCGGTACACCGGTCGGCATGCTCACGGCCGAAGCCATCCTCACCTTGGTGGCCGAGGAGACCGATCCGTCGTCGGCGGTCGTCTCGGACGTGATGGCCCCGACGGTGGTAACCGTCTCCCCCGATCAGACCCTGCCCCAGGCCATCGAAGCCATTAGTTCGCGTGACGTCCGACGGATGGTCGTCGTCGAGAACGACGAGGCCGTCGGAATCCTCTCAGAGGGTGATATCCTTACCGCCGCCGTCACCCTCCCGGCGGTCGAGGACCAACTCATGCCAGGGGAGAGCTTCGAGCAGGGCCCGACCGAGGAACTGGCCGGCGAGAGCCCGGCCCGGGCCGATCGGGAGTTCGACGAGCAGGGCGTCTGTGAGATCTGTGGCACGCTCACCCGCTCGCTGACGTCGGTCAACGGCCAGCTGGTGTGTCCTGACTGTCAGGAGATCTGAGGACGATACCTCACGGATGAATCCAATTCCTCTCCGATCTCGGTCTGTCTGCCACCGGAATCGATGGATAACGGCTTTGTCATCGGCTCGTTGAGCAGACATATGACTGATCTACCCAGCAACCGTGTCACGCTCCATCACGTTCAGTAACGCAATCCATGGACATCGATCCCGGGACACTCGACGATCAGGATCGCCTTGTCGAGCTGTGGGTCGCCTTGGTGACCGGCCAGCGTCAGTACGGATCCCATCTCAAAGCCGAGCCGAACCGTGAGCAGATCCGTACCGCAATGGCCCGTCACATCCTCACGGGGACGCTCCGGGTCGCCCGTGAGGACGATCGTATCCGCGGATTCGTGATGTTCGATCTCGAGGAAGGGGCGTACGAACAGGATGTCGTTCGGGGGGTCATTCAGAACATCTACGTCGAACCGGCTGCCCGTGGCCGAGGGATCGGATCGGCGCTGTTGGCCGCTGCCGAAGCGGCACTGGACCATGCTGGTGCCGATGTGGTCGCGCTTGAGGTCATGGCCAGCAATGAGGCCGCACAGCGACTTTATGAGCGCGAGGACTTTACCCCTCACCGGATCGAATACGAGAAAGCGATCGAAAGCGATACGCACTCAAAGGAAGATCCCTAAGCACGAATCGTGCCAGGGGAGCTTGGGTGGTCCAAGCACCCGATTTGTAATCGGGAGTTCGT
>JBDGPX010000077.1:0-16160 GCA_042219475.1 Halobacteriales archaeon | reverse complement strand
GAGGAAACCCCGCCCTCAGCGAGCGCGTCAGCGCGAGCAGGGCGGGGTAGTTCACGGGCCCACTATGATAGTAGGACGTATCGACAAAAAATCCTAACACTGGAGCCGCTCCAAAGGATATTCGATATACATCCGATCGGTGAGTCGGTTTGCATCCGAGTACTCATACGATCGATCTATCAGCCTCTCTATCACCCCTATCTTCCTGCTCACGCCTGTCGGGGACTGGGACTGGGACTGGTGCCGGAAGTCCGCTATTCCTCCCTAGCGACGTAGACGTTGTCGACTCATGCCACGGCTGAAGCAGTGGGCGTTCGCCTCGATACCGCTGTCATCAATCGATTTCTTTTGCGTACGTGTAACTCCAGGTTTCGATCCGGTCGTCGTAGAACTCGTCCACTCGTTCGTACCCGGCTGTTTCGTAGAACTCGATAGCGCGGTCGTTCTCGGCCATGACACCCAACTCGATCCGGGTCCCGCCACGGCTTCGGATACGGTTTTGGAGATGATCGAGCAGCCGAGTGCCGATCCCAGTGCCCCATCGATCGGGGATGACATAGATATGGGCGAGGCTAAACGTCGGCTCTATCTCACTTGTGGGCAAGGCCAATACGTACCCGACAACTGTCTCCTCGGCATCCGTCGCGACATCGAGGATGATTTCCTCTCTGTCGGTCCATCCCTCGAATGATGCGGGCTGTAGTGTTCCGCCAGGAAGTCCTCGACCGCCTCGGAGCCGATGATCGGGGCGTGAGCCTCGTACCATGCCTCCCGGGCCACGGTTCGGATTCTGGGAATATCCGACGATTCGGCCGGGCGGATCTTGAGCGCCATCGTTGAATCGTAGTGAGATCTCGGTGTTCAGACTAGATCGGTGACGCTATTACTGTAAATCGTTCACGTGAAGTATCTCGTTTCGACGACGATGTTGCCGCTCTCGGGAATTGACGTGAATCCAGCGTCCATCTACCGGGGCGATCATCGACTTCGCTCCGGGGGGGCTTGCCCCTTATAACCCGCCTTGCTCTGTTCGATCGCTGTCTCGGTATCAGCATGAATGTCCGCGGCCAACTCCTCGAGACCGATATACGACAGGACATGCTCAAAGGCATCGGCGCCACGTCGATACGTGAGGATCTTCGCGTCGAGGATCGTTTTGCCTCCCGGTAGGTGCTTGAGTATCTGGCCTTGCTTGTACGCGAGCGAGGTATCTCCGTCTTCCGAGGGGCCACTCATGTCGGATGATTACCGCCATCGCCTGTTAATCATATCGGGACATTCGGACATGGTCACCGGCTGTCGGGCTATCGGTGAGGCTGTTGCCATTGTGAACCGCCAGGTAGGTGGTCGTAGCGCCGATTACGACACCGAGAGCGAACGACGGATACCGAAGGGCGACCATGAAAAAGACAGCGAGTAGCGGTAACGCGAGATCCACGACGGGTGATCCGAGCACTCGTGGTTCAACGGAGGGCTGGACACGGTCCGTGTGTCCGGTCGGGGTCATCATCATAATCCACGGGATCGGTCTCCATAAATATAATCTGAAATACATTTTTGTAAGCGTCCTTAGCGAACTTCGTTTCTGTATTCGAGGTAACAAAAACTGATTGTCATGGGAGCGACCCGCCGGACGAACAGTCTTCCGGATGTTGTTGAAGGTGATGATGAAACAGTTCGCTCTATAAGGATCTCACCAGTCCGTGATACTGTCAGTCGTTTGGATTGTGACGTATAATGTAGGTCATATGGCGGCCGACGACAGGGATCGACCCTTAGAACCCGCTGTGGCATTCGAGACGATCGGCAATGAGACGCGCATCGAGATCCTCCGGACGCTGATCGACAGTGATGCAAAGGCAATGAGCTTTACCGACCTTCGGGATCAGGTGGGTGTCGCCGACAGCGGCCGCTTTAACTACCATCTCCAGCGACTCACCGGCCATTTCATCGAAGATACGGAAGAGGACGACACGCTTCGGTATCCCGATCGGAAGATCGCCCACGCCATCCTCGCCGGTACATTCAACGAACGGGCGGTCATGGATCCGGTCGCGGTCGGGGGACGTGTCATGCCTGATAATGATTACTGCGAATAGTTTCACGGACGGTGTGGAAAGACGACAGTTCAGATCCTCTAATCACCGACATGGATCTTCGCGGCGGTAAAGAATCGTAGCAATCATTATGAGGGGTCGAGGCGCTCGTCGTCTCCTACGAAGACGAATCCTTTCGTGTGGAGTGTAAGGCCTGCGAGGTGAGTGTCGATTTCACCGTTTCCGACGAAACGGTGACGACCATCGACAACGAAGCAACCGAGATCGGGGTCGGCGTCTCCGGCGTTGCTGGCGTCGTTGTCGAAGGGATGACGAGCCGTCGTGGTGATCCATGCCCACAGGCATGGTTTACGAATTGGGCGATGATCGCGACCAACCGCCGTTCTCGATCGATGTCGTCGAGGCAGCTAGCTGTGGTCTGTCATATCGTGATGTCACGATCGAACTCACAAACAGCCAGTCACGTTCGATCATCAACATCGTGCTGTTCGCACGGAGGTTCACCGACAAATCAACCACGCCAGACGCTGTCGTATAGGAGATCGATCCCGATCGGAGCACTGAGACATCCCACGGGATCGTCATCGTCTTACGACAGATCGGACTGACACTGCGTGTGAGGGTAACACCGTTCGCAACCGGGACGGGTGGGTGACTGTCGCAGTGCCGATCGTATCGGAGGGGATGACCGCGACTCTTTACGGCAGTTACAGGTGCTATAACCGACACAGCCGGTTCTGCCGACGATATCTCTAGTTGCTCTGTGCCCTCGACTGATAGCCGGTTTTCTGAACAGGACGCCGTTGCCGTTCCGCCGAGCTCATAACCCTCTAGCTCTTATCGTCATCCGACGATCCCCGCTCGTTGTCCCTCTCCCATGTGTGGGGGAACATCAAGCGACTTCCGATTGAGCCATGGATATCGACAATCATCAGATCGAAATCGAGGGTACTATCGTTCGCGAAGGAACGGCAGTCTACGATACGACATTCGATCGCGTCTTCTGGATCACCGGTATCGATGAGTACGAACTCACGATCGAGGTCGTCGAGCAGTACGACGACACCGAACCGATCTGGTGGTCATCCGAGGACGATCCGACCCGCGTCGCCGATGGATCTCGGATCGCGATCGAAAAGTTCCGGTCGCTCGTTGCCGACGGCCGATTCGAGATCGCCCCTGATGCCTGACTGACCTGCCAACCAGTGATTGTCAGCCGCTCAACACCACCATTCTGAAACCAACTGTTCCCAACCCACAATTGCCGGAGCCCGTGGTATGTCGATCCTTCGTCGCTTCCCGACGGATGTCTTCTTTGAGTTACTCGTCGTCATTCTCGTCGGCAATACTCTGGCATATCTCGCGTTTGCCGGGTTCGGTTTGATCAATATTCCGCCGGGGACACCTCCGCTCCTCGCCGGTATCAACCATCGTCGTGTTGATCCTCCGGGCGACGATCCCGACGGTACTGATCGGGGCGGTCGTTCTTCTCTGGCCGGCCTGGCAGCGATGGACGCCGTCGTCTCGGCTGGTCGATCCCGCCGATTCGGCCTTGCGTCTCAGAGTTCACGCACCCGGAGCGCTCGAAACCAGCACCGCTCGTCGTGGTCCTGTAACGCCAGCCGGCCATGTCGCGGGAGGTCCGCCATCGCGTATCCCGTGAATTTGTTGTCGCTGCCGTCGGGGTTTTGGCCCGGAACCGTCCAATCGTCGATGTCGACGGCGAGTACTCGCTCGTCGTTGATCCACACCCGAATCTTCGGCCCATCACATCGGAGTCGCATGGCGTTCCACGCCGGATACGGCAGTGCCGGATCGGCCGTCGGTGCGGCCATATCATAAAGGGCGCCCGTGCTGTGTTTCGTCGGGTCATCGTATCGCTCCGGATCGAGGATCTGTATCTCCATTCCCGTTTGACGGTCGGTCAGCTCCGACCAACGGAAGTAAATGCCGCTGTTGCCGTCCGGTTCGATTCGATACTCGAAGGCGAACTCGAAGTCCGTATATCGATCCTCGGTTACGAGATAGGACGTCCCGTCGTAGGCATCGGCCCGCAGCTCTCGGATGGGATTCCTCCCGGCACAGCAGATCGTCCCCTCATCGATCGACCATTCCCCCGGGAAGCCGGTCGCCTGCCACCCGTCGAAGCTTTCACCATCGAATAGTGTAGTCCAATCCCCACTCATCGTCGATCTCCCTGTGTGATTGATCGAGCTTTCATTGTACTCAGGGATATTGCCTGATCAGATCAACGTTGTCACGGAGTGACTGGTTAGTTTCTCGCATCTTCTGATTGCGGCGGTTCCGCTTGGCCGATCACCAGCGTGCGAGCCCCTGTGGCGCTTTCGTCAAACGTTCGGTTCCCGTCTCGGTGACGACCGCCATGTCTCCAACCGCCATGAACGCGGCGCCGTCAGGACCAGCCCAGACGTTCGGGTGGATCTCGAACACCATCCCGGGGTGGAGGTCCATGGATGGGATCGAGCCGTTTCCGCCGCTCTGTGGAAATGCCGGCGGGCCACCATAGCGGAGACCAAGCCCGTGGAGGCTCCGAAAACAGGACTCATATCCGGCGTCCGCGTAGAGCGATTGGACGGTCGCATGGAGATCTGCGATGTCGACACCCGGAGCAGCCGTATCGAGCACCACCTGACGGACCTGATTGACTGCGTCATAGAGCGCCTGTTGTTCGGATGTGGGTTCGCCGACGACACCTGTCCTGATGGCATGCCCCCAGTGGTTGTCGTTGAGCAACTGGATCCCTACCACGACGAGATCGCCGTCGTTGATCGACGCCCCGTCGGGAACCGGTTCGAAGGCGGGATAGGTCCCGCCACGGGGTCCTGACGCGATCCAGGTAGTCACGAACTCGGTCCCACGACCGTGTGCGATGGCTTCTAGTTCGGTGAGGACAGTATGGTGATCGATGCCAGCGGTGACCGTCTCTCCGAGCGCGGTGAGCATCTCGTCACAGACGGCGGCCGCTGTTTCCAACGCCGCGATCGCCGTATCGCTCTTTGTCATCCGGACCGTCCGGAATATCTCGGTGGCATCCGTGAGCCGATCCGCCCCGAACACGGTGGTGAACTCATCGATCAGCGAGGCGGGGAGATCGGCCCACCGAGCGACGCCGAGTCGATCGTTGTCGATCCCTCGTGCCGAGAGTACACTCTCGGCTTCGGCGGCGAAATCCGCCGGTTCGACGCGTCGAACATCATCGATGGCGGATCGATCCTGTGCATAGACCGGGGCGTACTTGGGACCGGCAACGAGCAGCGCCGGCTCCCCCTTGGCGGGCAATACCAACAGTGCCGGGCCGGATCCCGGTTGCCTGAGCGGCCACTCGGTGAGATAGCCGATGTCGTTTGGCGCTCCAAGCACGCCGAGTGAGCCGTGTGGTTCCCCCCAGACCAGTACGGCATCGAGATCACGGTCGCTCATCCGATCGATGATCCGAGTGCGGCGCTCGGTATATTCGGAGTCCGGAATCGTCATAGTGGGGATATCCGGTGATGACGGTCTATATGCCGATACGCTGGTACGGTCTCGGTGATCGACTGATCCATTGGATCACCGATCGGTTGCGCTGGCAGCGTCATCAAAGCCAGGGCTAAGGCTTGTCGATGTCCCGAATCGGGACCGTCGATCAACCGAGATGCGGCTTTTCACGATCCAATCATAATCGGGCGACCAGCTCATCGAGCGTCTCGACTGTCAGATCCGGTGTCGGTCCGAACGACTCAGTAGGGGCGTCTTGCCGGTTGAGCCATACCCCTTGCATCCCGGCATGCATCGCGCCTTGGACATCGACCGTCCCGTTGCTGACGTGGACGATCCGAGCGATCGGCGTCTCTAGGCGCTCGGCCGCGTGTTCGTACAGTTCGGGTGCCGGCTTGTGGCGTTCGATCTCATCGGCGCTGACGACCGCCGACAGCACGTCTTCGATATCGGCTACCGATAACAACGACTCCAGCATGGCTGGATCGCCGTTGGAGATGATCCCGAGAGTATACCCCGCACTTGCCAACTGTGTTAAACAATCCTTGACGTCATCGAACGGTCGCATGTCGTGATACACCGCCGTCATCTCATCGAGTTCAGCGTCGTTGACTGTGACCCCCTCGGTCGCCAGCAGATATTCCAGGGCATCCCGATGAAGCTGATAGTATGTCTCGTAGGCGTCGATGTAGTTGGCAATCATCCCGTAGGTGGCCGCCCTGCTGTGCCACTCGCGGGCGAACCGGATCGGGTCATCGACGTACTCCTCGACGGCCCTTGCCGTCGAATCGACATCGACCAGTGTGCTGAAAGAATCAAAGGTCACCGTTTGGATCCCTTCGACGTCGAGTGCCATGACTCGATTTCGGTGTCCACAGGGTTAACATTCACTCGTTCGAGGTGGCCATTTAACTTCCCGTCACCGCGATCAGTGCGATTAGGCCGATGACCACGAACACCACCGCGATCGCGAGAATCCCGATGAGATCATCGACACCCATACGCTGACCACCGATTCAGGAGTGGAAAAACCATCGACCGGTTTCGGGCTCCGAAACTCCGTTCGGGCCCGATGCTCCACCCTCAATCGATGTCGGGGCTTTTTATCGTCGGGCCCGACCTTTGATCGTGACGACGGCCGCTGTCGCCCGCCAACATATCAGCGAGACGTATCCGGAGCTGTGTGATCGGATCGATTCCTGTGCTGATGCGGTCGTCGACCGATGGGACGGAACGTGTGTGGCCGATCGATCGGCCGTCGTCGGGCCGTTCGAACAGTGTCTCGATCGGACGGGGCTCCGCGATCGACTTCTAACCGTGCTTGTCTCGACCGTCGAGGCGATCGGACACTGCCTCTCGGCCCCACCCGTTGCCGCACCACCGTATCTGACGATCACGAGCCGTGGACCAGTGCTCCGGGCGTCGTTCGACAACGAGCGTCTCATCGTCCGCTTCGACGCGTTCGCGCTCACGACCACCAACGGCTACGCCCGTGGTGAGCGTGGCACTGACATGCTGACTGTCCGGCTCCTGCCGTCACCCTGACTCGGTGGTGATTGACGGTCATACCTCCCTGGCCGGGCAAGAACGACCGGTTGCTCGCCTTTTTTGCTCGATCGCTACGAAGAGGCGCCGGCATGTCCGAAACCGCACTTATCGCTGGACACGGTCCCGGTTTCTGTGAGGAACTCGCTTGGGAACTCGCCGATGCAGGCTACGCGATCGGGCTTTTTGCCCGGAGCGAAGACTATATCGACTCGTTCGCGGCGACCCTCCGGGACGACGGCCACCAAGCACACGCGATCCCGACGGATATTACCGATCCCGAGCAGGTCACCGAGGGGGTTGAGAGACTCCGTGACCGATTCGGCCCGATCACGGTCCTTGCACATACGGCTAGTACAACCACGGATATCGGTGGGGAACTCGATCCCGATCGGTTCGAACAACTCTGGCGGCTGTACACACACTCGGGCTTGCTCTGTTTCCGAGAGATGAAAGACGATCTGCAGGCCAACAACGGAACGGCGCTCTTTTTCGGCGCCACACCGGACATCGGCGATTATGCCTACAAAAGCGCGAAACGGGCCACCCGTGGGCTCGCCCGGTCACTCGCCACTGAATACGGTCCCGAAGGGATCCATGTCGCTCACGTGACGATCGCTGGCTCGATCCTCAATCCCGATGTGTATGATCGCGTCGAAGAGGTGAACGAGCCGGAACATATCGATCCAGCGGCGGCTGCGTCGACCTGTCGGCATCTGGTCGAACAGGGTGAGCGGGGTCGGACATTCGATCTCGATCTCCACACCGCCGCCCGCACGAACGTCCAGTAACAACCCACCGCTGACTTCAATGTCAGTGCTCGCGGCGATCGCTGGCGATCGCAATTCGGACGAGATCGAGCCCTGGACAGTCATCGTCGATCCAGATCACGACCGCGATCCCCACCAGTACGAGTTGGGCGAGAAAGAACGGCGTCGGTGTCATCGAGAGGAACATCCCGAGGATCGAGTGTGAGCCATCCGACGGCGCGATCGACACCACTGGCCATACCAAAAATCCGAGTGCGGAACTGTCTGCGGTGACTAACGTATCGATAACATCGCCCAGGAGATGGCTCACATGACCGATCCCTAAGGCGAGCGATCCCTCCTTGAGGATTGGGCGGGCGCGAACGATCATGGCGAGAAGCCCAATCACGAGTCCGGCGACGATCATCGAGTGGCCGAGCGACCGGCCCGCATCGAGTATTCCGATCGACCAGGCCAGCGGCTTGTCGATCAGATCCGCTATCTGCGTGGCGACTGTGAGGATCACGATCGGAACGATCCGGCGTGGCATCCGCCGATAGCGACCGACCGCCGAATAGAGAAGATAGCCAAGTGCCAGATGACCCCACGGCCACATACCTCTACCCAACCCTTGCACCCGGTTGAATGTATCCGTTCGTGATCACTGATCGATGACCGATGTCGATCGGTCTCCGTTTCCGTTGAAACCTGATTCCACCCCGAGTTAATTCAGCTATCTATATCTCATTAATCAAATATGTTCCAGTAAACTTAGACGACCGGGGGTTAGTAAGGTGCATATGGTCAAGAGTACCGTCCGGTTCCCCGAACCCGTCGTGACCGAAATCGAATCCCTGGTCGACGACGGGGTTTTTGAGAGCAAGTCGGAATTCTATCGCTTTGCCTCCGAATACGTCCTCACCAAGATCTCGGATGACTACGACCCGCAGACGTTCGACTTCGAATCGATCAAGGACGAAGTGATCCCGGAACCGGAGATGATCCAAACCGACGAGGACACCGGGAGTGGCGTTCCGTTCCTCGAGTCGCTCGTGATCGTCCGTAAGTACGCCCTGCGCGGGGAGTTCAGCGACGCGGAGGATTTCATCGACCACCACTACGACCCGGCCGAGCGGGACGCGTTGATGCTCGAGGAAGTCCTCGCGATGTATCGGGAGAAAGAACAGTCCCAAGAAACCGAAACGACCGCCGCCGAACCCACCGTTCTCGAACGATAGCCGATCGACGCGACGGGCTTGACCGATGCCGTCCTTTCGTTTTCCTCCCGTTTGATCCGCCGGTTAGAGAAAATCGAGGATGAGTCCGATCCCGGCAAAAAAGAGGAAAAACCCGACCAGCACGACGACCACCAGCGCCCAAAACATCACGTTGGCGAGCACCAACGAGACCGCCTGGCTCGCTAACCCTGGGGAGGATTCCTCTTCACTGGCGTCCCACGCACAGCGACTGCAGTACAGCGTTTCCCCCGACATCGGTTTGGGTTTGGTATTGATCGAATCACAGTCGGGACACAACCAGTGGTCGAATTGGAGCGATCGAATGACCCGCTCCTGACCGGTCCAGCTACACTCCTCACAGGCGACACCCTCGACTTCCGGATCATCGAAGACCAGTTCGTCACAGTCCGGACACCGGTAGGCGACAGTGAGCGGTTCCACGGTCAGTTAGCTCGCTCTTTGGGTAACGGGATAAAATAGCTGTCGTCGATCGATCCTGGAACGGTATCGGGATGTGGGGCCGTTATGCTGGTTGAGAACTCGATCCGGAACTCCGATTAGTTTTATACGTCGCTCCAGGGAAGGTATGGGTGATGAGCGATGCCGATCCGGGAGCGGTGACCGTTAGCGCCGACGGTGTAACGGTTCACAAATATGTCGACACCGAGGAGTTCGATGCGCTAGCCGTTGTTTTTGAGATCGAGATCGACCGTGAGACGCCGGTTTCGATCACTCTGAGTGATCCGATCCCCGACGGCATTCCGGCCGAGGACGTCGGGATCCATCCGGAATACGGCGGGGAGTACTGGACGATCATGGAGGAAACCGTCACCTTCGAACGCCGATTGGAGGATGAGGACTCGTATACGACTCTCTATGGTGTCCGCACGGATGACGACGATGTCGATCGATTTGCCGTCGAACCCGCCCTCTCTGTCGAGGCTCCTTCCGACACCCCATCAACCGAATCGGACGCCGGAGCGGCTGAAGATCCTCTCGCCGATAGCGAGGCCGAGTCGGATGTCGAGGCGGCCGAAGACATCCTCGGTGACAGCGACAAGTATGGATCGGTCGAAAGCAGCGACATCGTCCGTGAGGTGATCTCCGGAGAACGTGAGACCGTCCCCGGCATGCAATCGGAGGCTGAGACCTCGCCAGCGGGTGACGATACGGCGGCCGAAACGGCCGATGAACCGATGGAGCCGCTCGGACCGGAGAGCGAACCTGGCGAGCCGATCACGGCCGAGGGAGGCGCGACCGTTGACACCGACGATGCTGAACCATCCGACGCCCCGTCAGCTCCGGAACCGGCCGAGGATGCGGAAACCGATTCAGTTACTTCCGACCAACCAACGGCTGGCGAGGAATCGACACCGACCGACACAGCGACACCGACTACTATGAATGATGACGACCCACGCGAGGAGCCATCGGCGATGGACGAACCATCCGCGGCATCAGAGGGTGAAGATGCTGCTGGAACGACGGACGCGACGCCAGCCGACGAGCCCGACGAGGTTACGCCTGCCGACGACTCGGCGGATGACCGAGAGATGATCACGGTCCCGGCGACCGGCGGCGTCGCCCGATTACTGGTCAAGGAACTTCAGGAGGGACACGTCGACGAGAAGTGGCGTCATCAGTTACGGGACGCCCTTGCGGTCGATGAACCGGTCGAAACCGGCAGTATCGATGCCCGGATCGAGCATCTACAGTCGGAAGTCAGTGATCTCGCGGCCTATACGGAGGCTCTTGAGGAATTCCTTAACGAGAAAGGGGCCGGTCGTGATCTCATCGACTCGATCGAGAATGGTATGGAGACCCTCCAAGACACAACCGATCGGCTTGAAGATCGCATCGACAGCGGCGAAGAAACACTTTCCGACTTAGAGGAGACGGTGTCGGCGCTCGAGGATGATATCGATGATCTTCACGATGAGTTGGCCAAGCAGGACGAGCTTGCCGACCGGATCGACGACCTGGTGGCGGATATGGAGTCGATGACCGAGGACATCGAGGAGATCAAGGAATTCCGCGATCGGATGTCGGCCGTCTTCAACCAGCAGACTCCGGACGAGTGAACGCGCACGCCCTGCCGGATTAGCTGAACCGTCGCGAAACCCACCCGAGGAGACCACCCCGTCCCGACGATTCTTCGGCCTCCTCCCTATCTTCGGATACTTCTTCCGATTCGTGCGTTTCGTCCTCAGTCTGTGCTGATTCCCGTTCCGTTTCCGGTTCCGAATCCTGCTCGATATCGCTTGCTTTTCCGACCGCCGCTTTCGGCTCATCCCCGGCTGAGTCGTCGGTCACCGCGGCCGCTGTCTCCGTATCATCTGCTTCATCATCGGGACCGTCCTCGTCACCCCCCGACTCGTCGTCGCCCGACCCCGCTGTATCCGTTGACGTGGTACTGTCGGTGCCGATAGTGGGTGCCTCCGGTCCGGAAGGTGTCGTCTCTCGTTCCGACTCCGGCCGCTCATCACCGTCGGATGTCGCCGACACAGCCGGTGGATCGGCCGGGTTGAGTTCGTCGATCGATAGTGCTTCGACGTTCGGTGCGTTGGCTTCGATGAGGCGGGCTGCGAGTCGGCGATACGCGGCGGCCGCTCGACTATCGGGATCGAATGCCTCGAGCGGCTGGCTGGCCGCGATACTCTGGGGAACGACATTGTCCTCGGGAATCACGCCAAGAACGGTCGTTTCCAGGAGATCGCCGATCCGTTCGGGGTCGGTATCCTGATTCGCATGGGTGATCACGACTCCGGCGGTGATACCATCGACGATGTCGACGAGTTCATCGGTCTTTTCGACATCGCCGATCGAAACATCGTTCGGCGTCGTTACGAGGATCACCTCATCGGCGATCCCAAGGGGGAGAACGTCCTCGTGGGAGAGTCCTGGACCGGTATCGAGTAACACATACTCATAGCGGTCCGCGAGCTCCTCAACGACGGCCTGGAGTCCGCTTGGATCGGCCCTGGCAAAGCCACTGAGATCACGGGTCCCCTGGATGATGCCGAACCCCTCCGATTCCTCGTTGATGGCTGCATCGATCGTCGCCTCATCAGCGAGAACATCATGGAGGGTTGGCTGATGATCGACACCGATCATATTGGCCAAGTTCGGCATCCCGAGATCGGCGTCCACTAAGGCCACCGAATGCCCCTCCGCCCGGAGCATGACACCGAGGTTGACCACCGTCGTGGTCTTTCCCACCCCACCCTTACCGCTGGCCACCGCGTATACATGCCCGGTCATCGGTCGTTGAGCCAATCAACTCGTGACGTATATATAAATGATTGGAGCCGATAGCGTCGCTGTCTGACGCTCGGCAGCCATTGGATCGTCATATTGGTAATTAGGGCGCTTGGCTGGATTCGTTCGGCTCGACCTGTTCGGTGACTGCCGGTCGATCGCCACCCAACGCCGATCGCACCACGAGTCGACCACCGATGACAGCGGGACTGATGACGGTGTCGCCTCCAGCTATCCTGAGCTTTGCGACGTTTTCGCGATCGGTCGCTGCGGCAACGATACGGACATCCGGATTGAGCTGGCGGGCAGTCAACACCGACAAGGCATCCTGAGCGTCGTTGTTAGTTGCGACGAGAACGGCCCGGGCATCGTCAATCTGGGCCCGTTTGAGGGTCTCCTCATCGCTTGGATCTCCGATAAGGATATGATCTTCCTCGGCGATGAGCGCAGACGATTGTCCGGCATCGGTCGTTATCAGTAGATACTCGCCCGTTCCGTGTAGTTCCTCAAGGATCGCCTCCGTCAGATCCCCATATCCCAACACAAGGATATGATCCTCAAGTAAGTCGATACGGGCATCGGTCGCCCGACCGAGCGCCCGTTCGAAACGGGCCTCGATCGCAGGTCCGAGAAGCGTCCCTAATGCGATCGCGAAGCTGGCCGTCCCGACGACGACGACGGACATCCCGAACAGTCGCGCCATCTGGGTCTGGGGGCTGGCATCACCGTAACCGACGGTACTTGCGGTCACCAGGGTATAGTAGAACGCATCGACAGGTGTTGTGACGCTCGTGAACTGTTCTCGGAGTGCGTACGTGCCGACGGTGCCATAGATCTGGGCGCCGACGATCGCCGTTCCGGCCGCCAGTTGGGAGGTCGACAACGACAATGACCGATCGAACCGGCGACGATTGGCGATGAGATTGGGGAGTGCAAGTGCCGACATGACGATCAGTGGAATTGATAGCGGCGACGATTGGACGAATCCTTGAATCATTGTCATCGGAAGCAACACGATCGTCAGGTGCCAGGCTACCCGGAGCCCTCGCCGGAGTCCCAACGCCGCCGCGAGCATCAGAAAGCCCGTTAACGCACCGGTAAAACTCGCCATCCGCTGGATCGCAAGCGGGATGATCGCCGCGAGCGGCCCCGAAACCGTCTGGTAGCCGATGTTCGCGATCCCCGTGATTAACGACAGCAACGCCACGAGGACCGCGAGCAGGATCGTGATGCGTACGCCCAGTTGCCGCCACCAGCTCCCCACGACCATGCCACCGTTAACGGTTTTCTCTTTTATAAATAGTCAGGCATCCTGTTCGGTTATATCCTGATTATCTGGTTGTGAACGAGTGGTATGTGCCATCGTTTATCACGCCTGATAATCTGGCCGATAATATCATATAGGGGCGTCAATCATCTTCGACTCGGGAGCGAGGTGATCGAGCACGCGTGATGGAACTATCAAACCCCGTCAAATCACATCGTGTGATCTGACGGCACCGACCTCGGCCGGCCCGTCCGCGGATCTTGCCCAGTCCGCGGGTGTTCTCCGGCTCCGTTGTATCGTTGCCTAACCGTGCCCAACTCCAGCCCACTAACCACACGACCTGGTCTGCCCCGCCAGGTCATTACGTCTGCCACCATCGCCGTTCCCAACGGCAACCGGATCCCGTGACATTACGGTGATCAATACCGCATCGATCCCGTCGCTGTTTGCCACGGTTTTCATTCCGTGTCCTTTCGACACCGAATCCGTCGCTTCGTCCTAGCTCCGGGTACGGCAACGGTCAGTTTGAATACCGTCTGGTCCGCTTGGTCGGTGTGAACACGTCATGACTAGCAATGATCCCGACTCATCCCGGGAGATCGCCACCAGAACGCTCACACCCGAGACCACGAACCTCTTTCCGCGGCAATTTACCGAATTCCCGGAGGTCGTTCGGGGTGACGGCCCGTATCTTTACGACCGTAACGGGACCGAGTACTTCGATGCAATCGCCGGCAACCAGTGCTCGAACATCGGCCACGGCATCGATGCGGTTGCCGACGCCGCCCACGAACAGCTCACCGAATTGGAGTACGCTTCGAGTGTCCTCTTTGTCAACGACCGGGCCCAATCCTACACCGCGAAGCTCGCTGACTTCCTCCCTGATGGATTCGATCATACGTGGTTGGTGTCGGGTGGTTCGGAAGCCAACGAATCCGCGATCAAGCTCGCCCGGGAGTACCAACGCGAACGGGGACGACCGGAACGATCGAAGGTGATCGGCCGACGGATCGGTTACCACGGCGGTACGCTCGGCACATTGGCGGCGACTGGCATGCCGGCCCGTCGGGAGCCATACGTCCCGATGCTCGAGGATTGGCCGAAGGCACCGGCAGCCTACCCCTATCGGTGTCGTTTCTGTGCCGACGAGTCGGCGTGTCGCGAGCATGGTGTGAAGTGTGCGAAGGAGCTCGAGCGGGTGATCCAGGATGTCGGTGCCGAATATGTTGCGGCGTTCATCGCCGAACCGGTCGTTGGGGCGGCCAACGCGGCGTGCGTGCCGGGCGAGGGATATTTCAAGACGATCCGTTCGATCTGTGACGACTACGACGTGCTCTTCATCGCCGACGAGATCATGTGTGGGATGGGACGAACGGGCGCGAACTTCGCGATCGAACACTGGGATGTCCTTCCCGATATCATCACTGCCGCCAAAGGGATGAGTGCCGGTTACACACCGATCGGTGGCATGATGCCACGCGAGGAGATTGTGGAAGTATTCAACGACAAGCCCGATGGATTCACCCACGGCCATACGTACAGCTTCAATCCGACATCGGCCGCTATCGCCGAGGCAGTGCTGGAGTATATGCACCACAATGATGTCGTCGCAAACGCCCGCGACGTCGGCGGCTACGTCCGGGAACGCTTCGAGGAGTTCTATGACTACGACTTCGTTGGTGACGTGCGGGGCAAGGGGTTGATGTTGGGGCTCGAATTCGTCGAGGATCGAGACTCGAAGGCACCGTTAGCCAACGGCGGTCCCGAATTCCGCCAGCAGCTCCTGCATACTGCCTTGGAACACGGTATCACGGTCTATCCGGGTGGCGGCAGTGTCGACGGGACCCACGGCGATCATGTCCTGATCACCCCGCCGCTGACGATCACCCGCGATCAGGCCGATGAGATGATGACACGCCTGCATGCCACACTTGAGGCGATGGCGACGCATGTTTAAGCCAGACTAACTGCACAGTTGCGGTCGGTTACGATGTCCGAACGCTTATTGAACGCTCTCAATCAGCTGTTCATATGGCGAAATCTGCCGTCTACGAGAGTGTCGAGACTAATCGGGAGCGACTTATCGATCTCGCGACGGAGCTCTGGGAGAACCCGGAACTCAGCTTGGAGGAATACGAGGCCGCCACACGGCTTCAGGGCGTGCTTGAAGAGGAGGGCTTCGAGGTCGAAAGCGGGGTCGCCGGGATGGATACGGCCTTCGTAGCTCGCTATGGCGACGGTGATCCAGTCATCGGTACGATGGGCGAATTCGACGCCCTGCCGGACCTCTCCCAACGACGATCTGCCGAGCGCGAGCCCGTTGAGGAGGGCGCCCCCGGCCATGGCTGTGGCCACAACCTCTTCGGCGTCGCCAGCCTTGGCGGTGCCATTGCGATCAAACGGGCGATCGATCGGGGTGACATCTCGGGGACAGTCGTTTACTACGGGACGCCCGCCGAGGAGATCGGCGTCGGCAAACCCTACATGGTCGAGGCCGGTGCCTTCGACGATGTCGATGCGATCGTCAGCTGGCATCCGGGCTGGTACA
>JBDGPX010000045.1:0-16276 GCA_042219475.1 Halobacteriales archaeon | reverse complement strand
GTCGGTGTCCTTTTATTAGCGTCGGTCATGAGTGGATCCATCACGGTGCTGTCTCCGACAGCCACCGTGATAAATCACCACCACAGAGTGAACGTAATCCGATGACGGGCGCTGTATCCCCTCCCTACTTCGCTCCCTTCGGTCGCTCCGTTGAGGGAGGGGGCTTAGCACCCTGCACCGCACAAGCTAAAGTACCGTCCGGCACCGCCAGCCGCTACTTTGATATGTGGTGCTATACCATACCACCGTATGGCGATCTGTCCACACTGTGAGGCTGACATCTCGGAGTGGGCTAATCGACTTGAACGGGCACCGGCAGCGAGTTCACCGAAAGTCTGGACCTGTCCGGAGTGTGACACCATACTCGGCATTTCCGATTACGAGTAATCGTTTCTCCGTCGGAGATACGGTTTAGTGTGACCAGAGGTTCGGCAGAGAAGTCACGGTTGGTCTCTGATGTATCGATGGAGCGGTAACACAGCGTTTATACATATCGAGAATACACGATTTATTTGATGCTCCAAAAGGCGATCAAGCAGTTCAAAGAATGGCTACTAAATCGATATACATCCGATTGTGGCGCTGATTGCGATACAACGACGGCTATTGATGAGCACTTTGATATCGATAAACCACAATTCGATGTACACAATGAATAAGCCAGCGCGAGGAAGACCAATATGATTCTCTCAGACCATTCGATCGAGCTCATCGACCGACGACTGACTGGGAGGAAAGCCAACGGGAGTGATAGGTCGTGAGTCCGCTGCCGCCCGGCTATACGGAAGCGCTGCTCGACTCATGGGCGTTCTTCAAACATCTCGCGGTGGTCCTTATCCCGCTGTTCATCGGCGGATCGTTCCTCGTCGGGCTCGCCCAGGAATACCTCCCCCCGGAGAGAGTCGAACGGACGCTCCGTGGCTACGACGGTGGATCGGGGAATCTGATCGCGGCCGGATTCGGTGCGGTCACGCCGTTTTGCTCCTGCTCGACGGTACCGGTCTTAGCCGGTCTTCTCCAGGCCGGTGCGCCGCTGGGGCTGGCGTTTTCGTTCCTGCTCGCGTCGCCGCTCGTCAACGAAATCGCCGTCGTGCTCCTCCTCGGACTGTTCGGCCTGAAGGTAACCGCCCTCTACGTCATCACGACGTTTACGGCCGCAGTCGTCGGCGGGATGTTCATCGGGTGGATCGGCCTCGCCGACCACATCAAACCCATTGCCAGGATGGATCGGACCGACCAACCCGTGACGACCGATGGCGGTACCATCGACCACTGTGGGGAGACGATGGATACCAGTATGCGGACCCACCGCCAGCGTATCGACGCGGCCGCACGGGATGCGTGGTCATTCTTCGTCGAAACGCTTCCATACCTCATCATCGGGATGGTCATCGGCGCGCTTATCCACGGTGCTGTCCCTGTCTCGGCGGTCGAAACTGTTCTCGGCCCGTCGAATCCGGTCGCCGTGCCGCTGGCGGCGCTGGCCGGCGCCCCGGTCTATATCAGCATGAGCGGCATGTTGCCCATCGCCGCCTCGCTCAGCGAACAGGGCATCGCGATCGGGACCGTCCTCGCGTTCGTTATCGGTGGAGCCGGAGTCAGCATCCCGAATCTCATTCTCCTGAACAAACTGTTCGAACGACGGTTGCTGGCGGTCTACGCGGGGACGGTTGTCGTGATCGGCATTACAGTTGGGGTGGTGTTCAACGCTATTCTCGTCTGATCAACCCCGCTGAGCGGATCATAACGCTCATACAGCCAGTCACGGGCATTCGAAACGATGCCCTCCGCAACCCCGTTCATCAATCCCGCGAACAGCACGTTGGATACCGACCAGATTCTCCAGGAAGCGCTCCCCCTCGCCGGACTGATCGGACTCTTTGTCGGGCTAGCCCTCATCCCGTTTCTGTTCGTCGTCCTGATCGGCGGCAACTCGCTTCTCGGTGTGCTACTGATGATCGCTGTGCAGTTCATCCTCGCCATCGGTGCCGGGATCGTCCTCATGTATATCATTGCCCGCGCGATGCAGCTCGCCGAGGAATGAACAAACTCACCTCGCAGATCACGATCTGATGAATCAGCTACAAGAAGGGGATAGTGATCGCTGTTAAGAGGAAACTAACAGCGAACCATCCAGCAAAGTTCCACCATGGCACGCCTCGAAAACGGGGACCGGGAAGGTCGTCGGTGTACGTCCAGTAACCATCGGCGACACCACGGTGGTCGGTGAGGAGGTCGTAAGTGGCGGCAAGCGCGGCCGTGGTTACGACTGCCGTCCATCCAGTCGTCGCAAGAAGGGCAAGCCGAAACATGATGTAAATGCTACCGGTCCAGCCAAAAATGGGGTAAGGCGGGACGCCGATGAATTTCGGACCGACGTGATGGTCAAGCCAACCGAGGTTGATCGCGATGGCCTCGGCGACGAAGGCGATGAGCGTGCCGCCACCGAAGAACACCAAGATGGCATCGACGGGCCACGTCACCACAGCGTGGGAGATGGTAACGACACCAAGAGCAATGGTGAGAATGGTGAAGATACGATGGTTAGCCATCGGAAATCAGCTCATTCTGACGCGATGATCGCGTCATACAGTTCAGGATACTCCCTGAGCTTTGCTCGACCGACCAACGCATAGAGGTATGCTTCTAGCCGCTCACGCCAGAGGGGACGCTGATACGAGCCGGCGAAGCCGACCTTGGCGACCTGGAGGTCCTCGACCGCTCGGCGGACCTGTAGCGTTAACAGCGGTGGCGGCGACGAGCCAACGACCGACCGATACACCGACCGGGCACGGCGTTTCTCGGCCAGCGCGTGGCCGGAATCAAATCCCGTATCACCGGGATCGACGATCAGCCGATCGGTCGCGAAATCATGGGCACGCCGCTGGGCGATCCCCTTCGAGAGTTCGACAGCCAATGTGTCCGTCTCGCTCGATTTCTTCGGGATCGGTGTGTTGTGGGCAGTCGTCCTCATCATCGTCGGTGCTCCGACGATACAGGCATATCAGAACGGTGGCCTCCTCGTGAGTATCACGCTCGGGCTGGCGGTCCCGCTGGCGTTCTATCTCGTCTTTACGGCCTTCAACCTCGCGTATCCAAGCGAAGACCTCCTGTGGGGAATCGGTGCGGCTCTTCAATTCGGCGTCCCAGCCGGCACCATTGGATTTCTCCTCGGGATGGGATTGCGCCAGGGACGCGCGTGGTTGAGCAGGTGAGCGGCCGGAATGGGCGTTGGATGCTTCTGTTCATCCCGAAATGGCCCGAACGATTCAGACGGCTGTTGATCGGTCGTCATCGATTTCAAGAACGCTCAGCGTCTCATCGAGCGTCAACGCGAGCGTATCGCCCTCGTGGGAGATTGTGATTCGGATGAGTGGTGGCTCCTCGGAGATGAGCTCGGTCTCGGTTTCCTGCATGAAGTAGTGGGTGCGTTTGACGCTCTCAGGATCGGTGATGTCGCCGATCCGAATCCCGTAGTCGTAATAGAAGCTGACGACGGCGGGATGGGTCCCGACGGCAACCGATGGGGGAAAGCCGATGAGTTCCTTGCAAGCACTACACTCGTACATCGCCCGGATCCGGTAGCGGCGGTTGCAGGTCGGACAGACCTCCTGTGGCGTTGGATGGTGGTCCGGACAGACGTCGAGCGATCCGTCGACTCGCCCCGAACAGGAGTGACAGAATCCTGCGGTGGCCTGAGCGATCGTCGCGTACAGTTTGACCGTCGCTGTGTTGTAGATCTCCTCTGAGCTTCGGTTCGCCAGGCCAGCGGGATCGAACTGATTGAGTGTCAACAATCCGCCGTAGTCGTCTTCGGCACCGCCGATAGACCAGCCCTCGTCACTCGTACCTAACCGACCCACACACTCTGTACAGAGCTGATAGAAGTTCTCATCCTCGTAGCCGATGGCCGTCGGCGCGTCACAGTACGGACAGGCGATATCGATTTCGGTTGGGTCGAGCGTCGCATCCTCGATCATCGTGCCAGCGATGACAGTCTGGACGACGCGATAACCCGAACGTCGGAGGACGTACCCGTCATCGGTCGAGCTAACGAACTCATCGGTCAGCTCACTAAGGTGGTAGTTGAATCTGCCTGGGTCAGCGACACCGACCGCATCCCGGAGTTCCGAAAACTGGACCGCATTCGCCTCGGCGTGTGGATCATACGCCTCCCAAAGCGCAAGCAGGATCGCCAACCGGGTCTCGTTGCCGAGGGCTTTGAACGCCTCAGTGGCGTGTGAGCCGACAGATCCAGCGGACGCTTCCAGGGGCGAGTCAGCGGCGTCCGGATCTGACATGCCATCAATACCGCCGACATCAGTATAAATCGTCGGGGTAGGAACCTAACGAAACTCTTCACTCCCGGCCGTCGTCGATCGGAACCCGACCGATCGTCACGAAAAACGGGACGGTCTCGACACGTCGATAGGTCCGATCCTGCATACCCTCGGCGACCGATCGGCCCATTGTCCGCCACTCCTCTCGGAATCGCTCGAACTCATCGACTGACATGTCCCCAGCCAGAAGCGTCGATTGGACGTCATCCAGCGCAGAACCGGTCGCTTTCTCACGGGCGACAGTGAGATCGGCCTCCGAGTAGGGCGGCTCGATCCGCTTGACGTGGTCATGTCGCCGGGTGTCGATGGCGTCGAAACCCGCGTCGGCAAAAAGCTCGACGGCGTCCGAACCGAGGGTTACGTCGGAATCGATGCCGTCGATGTAGGCCTGTCGCATGCGGCGGGCCAGTGATGGCTCGGTCTCGACGGTCGACGAGACGGTCACGGCGCTGTTGTCGGGTTCGATCACCGCCACCGTCTCGCGGGCGACTCGTTTGAACTCCTCGACGGCCACATCCGGATCGGGCAGATTGATCAGCAGGGTCTGACAGACGACGAGGTCGAAGCTGTCATCGGCGAACGGCAGCCGACAGGCATCGCCGGCAACCGGGATCTCAGCGTCGATGTGGTCCAACAGTGACCGATCGGCGTCCACGCCGACGACCATCGTTTCGGGTGTCGCCTCGCTGGCCAAGACAGCCGTAAATGCACCGGTCCCACAGCCGACATCGAGGATCCGGTCGCGTTCGCTGATCTCCAAGGGCTCAAGCGCGTCGCGATCACCGGTCCACATCTCACGACGGGTGGTAGCGAGGTAGTCGGCCGAAAACCGGCGCACGGTACCGAATGATAGGGTCCAGGTGGTCAAAAGGGAGTCGGTTTCTCGGAACCGTCCGTTGAGGGTGAGTACGTCCAGTCGCTCATCCTAAGTACCGATCCCTGACAACATCGAATCGATCCACTCAATCCTTCCGGAGCTCTCGGGCACGCTCGATGTTCCAGGCGTAATCCTTGCCGCCCTCGGTCGGTGTCTCGAGGACGAACGGCTGATCCCGGAGATCCTCGTGGGTGAGGATCGCTCGCATACCGTCCTCACCGATGAGTCCCTCGCCGATGTGGGCGTGTTCGTCCTTGTTGGTGCCACACTCGTGTTTCGAGTCATTGAGATGGATGCATTCGAGATGTTCGAGGCCAACGACGTCATCGAACTCGGCGACGGTGTCCTCGACGGCCTCGGGCGTCGAGAGATCATAGCCGGCAGCGAACATGTGGGCGGTGTCTAGACAGACATCGAGGTCCTGCTCGGACCGTTCGAGGACGCCAGCAAGGTGTTCGAACTCCCCGCCAAGTTTCGTTCCGCTTCCGGCATCGCTCTCGACAAGGACCGTGACGCCATCGGGGATATCGAGGGCATCCAACGCGCTGGCGGCGTTATCGAGGCCACCATCGACGCCGGCACCGGTGTGTGCTCCGAGGTGGACGTTGACGTAGGGGATGCCGAGCTTCGCGGCCGCATCGACCTCGGCCTGCATGCTGTCGATCGATTTCTGTCGGAGATCGTCCTTCGGGGTACAGAGATTGACTAAATACGAGGTGTGAATCACCCACGGGCCGACATCGTGTTCCGTAGAGACGTCCCGGAACTGTTCGGCCTCGTCGTCCCCGATGTCGGGCTCCTGCCAGACCTGCGGGGAATGCGTGAAAATCTGCCCGCAGTTCCCGCCGTAGTCGAGTTGTTCCTCGACGGCGTTGTAGACGCCGCCAGCGATGGAGGTGTGTGCGCCGATTCGCATGCCAGAAGGGTGGTGGGGGGCGGTGAAATGGCTTCGGATCACGGCCGCCCTGCGGGTTAGGCAAGCAGTTGGTCGTAGACAGCGGTGATCCGCTCACGAACGGTAGCCATCGACGTCGTTGACTCCTCGACCAGCGCGAGAGCCCCGCCCATCCCGACGCCCTCTTTGGCCTCACCGGCAGCGTAGCGAGCCATCGCCACGTGATCGCTGGCATCGAACCCTGGATCGGTGACTGTCAAAGAGAGATCGAGTGCGGTCGCCGTCTCCTTGAGGGTCGCTGTCTCGTCGTCAGCCACGAAGCGTGTCGTGGCAAGCGCAATGGGATCGGTGCGATCGGCATGCCGCAGGAGGGCACCGACGGCGAGCAACTGGGTGCCACCGGCAAGCGTCACCTCGGTGTTAGAACCGAGGGCGCCGCTGACCAGCCCGAAGAGCGCTGCGAGGACGGGATCACCCATCTGTCGGATCGCCGCCCGTGGATCACCGGCAGCATCACCCGATCCGAGATCGCTCGCGGCGAGCCCGTCGGCGACGATACGCTCTTTTCTCGCGATCGGGTTCGTGGACAGTGATGACGAGACGGTTCCCTCGATCCCTAACGCACGAAGAACACCGAGTGCGGTAGTCGTTCCCCCTGGAATCGTCTCGCCGACGTAGAGGACGTCATCGGGGATCGATCGGCCGATCTGGCGGGCGGATTCGATGATTTCGTCGGCCCCCGGAACGGCGATCGGCTCGCGGATATCCCGCCCCGGCGTCGCCGTAAGCGAGACGGTCGGGGCACCGGTCGGCCGAGCCAGCCCAGCATCGAGGACGAGCGTGTCGAACTCCAAACAATCCCGAACGGCACGGGTAATCACCGCGGGCGTCGGACAGCCGGTCGGACTGACGGGCACGGCGGGTGCCCGGATCAACCGACCGTAAGAGAGGATTTCGGCATCCGCGCTCGGCGTGTGGACGAGGAGCTCCCCGTCGGCCCCAGCGGCACTGATCCCGTCGATCCGAGCGGTCTCGGTCGAACCGGCAGCGATCACGAATCGCATCATGTCCCCCGCTTGATCTCATCGACTGTCCGGCTCACGAACATTGCAAACCGTATTGGCCGCGACCGTGCTTGAACGTCGTGATTCGATCTGATGAGTCGATCCGATTCCGGTGGCATAATATGGATCGCGGTGTGGTCTCTGCCATCGACATGGCGACGGAGATCAGACGGCTGTCTGAAGCGGAGATCGAACCGCTCATCGAGGAGTTGTGGTTCCCGTTCGCCGAAGAAATGGCATCCATCGAGGAGTTCAACGAGCTTGCCGACGACATCCGTTCGGAGGCGATCGAATATCGCCAAAGCCAGTTCGCCGACGAGGACGTCCGGATCTACGTTGCACTCGAAGACGAGGACATGATCGGCATGGCCTCGGCAAAACGCACCAGCTCGCCACCGATTTTCGTCCGCGGGGATGCGATCCATCTGAAGGAACTCTATGTGATGCCCGACCACCGAGGAAAGGGCATCGGAACAGCGCTCCTTGACGAGGTCGAAGGATGGGCCGAGGCCGAATCCCGGACCCATGTCACGCTCTCGGTCGAGGCCGAAAACGAGGAGGCGCTTGGATTCTATCAGGCCCAGGGGTTCGATATCAAACGCCACAAGATGGCCAAACGGCTCGATGAGTAGCCAAGCTGATCAGGTATCGATGGCCCGTCTGAGCGACCAGGAGTCAACGGCGGCTGTTCAAAACGTCACCCGAACCCTTCGAACTGCGTGTGGCGATCGGGAACACCGAGGCGCTGGACGGCATCGACGAGACCGTAGACCATCGCATTGATGCCACAGGCATAGACCTCCACCGAATCGGGATCGATCCGAACATCGATCTCCTCCCGTGGTTGTTCGTTTCGGTAGCGGGCAAACTCCTTGGGGAGCTCGACCGATTCGAACGCTGAATCCTCGAAGTACTTCACCAGAATGTGTTGAACATAGTCGGTCTCACCCGTCCAGTTCCCGAGATATCGTTCACGACTCACCGTCGGGACGAAATGGAAGTGCTCGTGATCCTGGGCAAGCGAACGGAAATGTTCGCGGTACGGGAGGTCGTCCGCCCATGCGGCCCCGAGGAACAACCAGATATCCCGTTTCTCGCCGTGATGGCTGTCCCGCCCCATTTCGAAACAGTAATCGATCATGCTTCGGAAGGGCGCGACCCCCGTCCCGGTGGCTAGAAAGACGAGGTCACGGTGGGACGGTGGTTCCATGACGAAATCACCGTACGGGCCACGGAGGGTCACGGTGTCACCGACCGAAAGCGATTCCGCCAGTTCGGAGGTCAGCTGACCGCCGGACACACGGCGGATACAGAACTCGATATCGCCCGTCGTGGGCGAGTTTGCGACCGAATAGGGCCGTGTAGTCCCACGATAACGGATCGAAATATACTGGCCGGCGACGAACTCGACCGGCTTATCGGTCTCGACGGTTACCGTCAACAGTGAGGGATACGGCCGGAGATACCGTTCCTGCAACGCCGCGAGCTTATGGCCGATCCGGCCTTCCTTCTCCCGCTCGGTGAGGTACTGGTTGAGTGGCGTCCCCCACTCGATCGAATCGAGATGGTCACGGATCCATCGCCGACACGCCGCATCGTCTTCGGGTCGTTCACGTTGCCAGGCGACGCTCGCACTTCGGTCGAGCGTCCGGCGGATCGTCCGCAACACCGCATCGTTCCGACTCTTGTCCATTGCGGTCACGTCCGTCACCGTGGCTGATTCCGTCAGTAATGGCAGCCGTGTGGCGGTTTCGTGTTGCGAGAGGTGTTGCCGGACATCCATACCCCCGCTTGGCAGGGAACCCTCAAGGAGATTTGGACCCGGCCGTTGACGGCGCAAGGTTTGACGAGCAGAGACAACATCGATCCAAGAGCAGGAGATTGACCCGCCAATAATGTGAATTAGTTAATTCTTATCTGATTTTTAGATGCATCAAATTCAAGTAGATAGTCCGATAATAGACCCCCTATGTACGACCATCGGATCACGGAGTGGTGTGAGTGCCCCCGATAGATTACGAGCGGGCCGCGGAGATGACACAGTACCTCGAGGCGAAACTCGTCGCCGGCCTCGATACCGATCTCGACCGTCGAACCGTCCTCAAGGGACTCGGTGGGCTTGCCGCCGGAGGCGCCGCGACGATGGGCACGGCAAACGCTCATAGTACGGGGGGCCAGGGGGCCGAATCGTATGGCTTCGATGAGAACGGTCACTTCGCCGAGGTGGGCGAGTACCGGGACCTGAACTTCGATCCCCACGAATTCCTCTCGACGTTTAACACGGGATCGAACGGGCAAGACAGCGTCGAACAGGAAGTATACGAGGAGGACGGTCGCACCGTCCGTCACTTCCAGTTCACGGCCGTCGATACGACGATCACGGTCGCTCCAGGGGTCGAGTTCGCCGCATGGGCGTACAACGGCCAGGTGCCGGGACCGACCATTCGAGCGGTCGAGGGTGATCTCATCCGTATCACGTTCAAAAACCTGGGATTACACGATCACACGATCCATCCCCATCTGAAGAACCTGAACCCCGCAATGGATGGGATTCCGTCGAACGGTCCGGGAACGATCGATTCTACCGACGATGCCTTCACCTACGAGTGGATCGCCCAACCCGCCGGCACGCATCTCTATCACTGTCACTCACTCCCGTTGAAGGATCACATTCATCGGGGCCTCTATGGGGTGATCATCGTCGATCCGGATCCCGATCGGGTCGCCGAAAACCCCCACGATTACGTGAACTATCAGGGCCCGATCGACGCGGAATATCGCGAGCGCCTCGTCGAGGAGGCGAAGAGCCGCAACCACGAATATCCCGAAAACGACGCCGTCAACGAGATGGTGATCGTCATGAACTCCTTCGATACGAACTTCGATGGCGGCAATGAGGTCTACGCGGCGAACACGCGGGCGTTCGCATACGGGCTGGCGGAGAGTGATGGCGAAGGGAACTGGTCGGGTGGTGAGACGATCCATCCGATCAGGATCAACAAGAACGAACGCCAGCGTATCTACCTGGTCAATACGACAGAGTTCGATCTCGTCAACTCCTTTCACACCCATTCGCAGTTCTTCGATTACTACGATCACGGAACGACCCTGATGCCCACCCACAAGACGATCGATACGATCATGCAGGCACAGGCCCAGCGCGGAATCGTCGAACTCGACTACTCCGATCATCAGCCCGGGCTCTACATGTTCCATGCCCATATCTCGGAGTTCGCAGAACTCGGCTGGATGAGCTTCTTCGAGGTGGTGGAGTAATGACAGACGACGACCACACACCGACGACGGACGGCGGAGCCATCGAGGAGACAGTGGGTGAGGAATCCCGACCCTTGGGAATACCACGGTGGATATCCGCCCTGTTGCCGATCGTCCTCCTCGCGGTCGTCGTGGGGTTGTTCGTCGTGACGAATCCGTTGGCCGGTGTCCAATCGGGCGAACCACTACCGGATCTGGCGATCACGCATGTCGAGATTCCGAACACGGAAATCATGATCGTCCACGTCGTCAATAACGGCCCGGAACCGTTGACGGTCTCACAGGTCCTCGTCGATGAGGCGTACTGGGAGTTCCGGATGGAAGGCGCCGGTGGCGACCGGACGTTGGCGCCGATGCAAAGCGCCCGCATCGTCCTGCCGTATCACACGACACCCGGCTTTGATTACGAGATCGCGCTGGTGAACGCCGACGGGGCGACGTTTCATCACACGATCGTCGCGGCCAATCCGACGCCTGGATTCAGCCTCGATCTCCTGTGGACATTAACGCTCGTCGGGCTGTTCGTGGGCGTGATCCCCGTCGCGCTCGGGATGCTCTGGTTCCCATATATCCAATCGATGAGTGACCGCTGGCTGCACGCAGTCTTGCTGTTCGCGGCCGGTATTCTGGCCTTCCTCGCCGTCGATGCCGGGTTCGAAGCCCTGGAGCTCGCTGGGGAAGTCCCGAGCGCGTTCGATGGCACCGCACTGGTCGTCCTCGGGGTCCTCGGAGCACTGCTCTTGGTGCAGACGGTGAGTTCCTGGCGCGAGGGACGTGCTGCTGCCGGTGATGCCCGCGCGAGCAGCGGCCTCTGGGTCGCATACCTCGTCGCGCTCGGCATCGGACTGCACAACCTGGCGGAGGGTCTCGCGATCGGCAGTTCCTTCGCGATCGGCCGTGTCTCACTCGGCGTGTTTCTCGTGATCGGCTTCATGCTGCATAACGTGACTGAAGGCCCGGCAGTTGTCGCACCAGTGGCCCGCGATGAACGCCCAGCATGGTGGCACTTCGTGCTCCTCGGCGTCCTCGCCGGAGCGCCGGTCATCCTCGGCGGCTGGATCGGGAGCCTCGCATACACGCCGACGCTGGGGGCGCTCTTTCTCGCGATCGGCGTGGGGGCGATCATCCAGGTCGACTGGGAGATTGCCCGGATGGTTCGTGACGCCGGCGGGCGCGTGGCAAGCGCGACGAACCTACTGGCGTTTTTCTTCGGGCTCGTGATCATGTACGGAACTGACTTGCTGGTTGGCCTCTAACCGAACACTATAACGTATTTTATGGAGATCGACTCGGCATCTCGACGGAAAGTACTCGGATCGCTCGGAAGTGTTCTTTCGGCTTCGCTTGTGGGATGTAGCGGCTCGGCATCGACCAGTCGTACCGTCGAGATGACTGATGATCTCCGGTTCGAGCCGGAGTCGGTCACGGTTAAACCAGGTGGGACGGTGATCTGGGAGAACATCGGATCAGTCGGGCATACGATCACGGCGTACGCAGACGGCATCCCGGACGGTGCCCCCTACTTTGCCAGCGGTGGCTTCGACTCCGAGCAGGCGGCCCGACAGAACGTCACGGAGGGATTGATCGGTGCCGGCGAGACGTTCAAGCACACCTTCGAGCAGTCGGGTATCTACGAATACTTCTGTATCCCCCACGAGAGCTCCGGAATGACCGGAAGCATCCAGGTCAAGTGATGCGATTGCGATGCATCGGTCCGTGGACTTGAGATCAATCGGCTCTTCGAACACCAGAACGCCGATACGATTATCAAACGCCAGATACTCAGCCGACCGAATCCATACCGAAAGTCGTTCGAACACATCGAGAGAGACGTGAGGGAACCGATTCGATATCGTAGCATAGAGTTTATCCTGAAGAGCAAGCAGAACTCCATCGACCGGATGAAACCGCCCGACACGATGGCAGCCGAAAGGTGATCAGGAACGACGAAACCGTATCAGACTGAACCGACACGGCGCCCTTTTACTCATCGGGAGACTACAGGTGGATAATGGTCCAGAACATCGCCGGACGCTTCCCGAAACTCGATCCTGAGGATTTCTATCTCCTCTCCGGGATCGAACACGGGATGCGCTTTTCCGAGTGGGTCAGTCGCGAGAAGCTCCCGGAGTTCTCCCGACTGACTGCCGAGGAGGTCGACTACCGGATCGACCGCTGTCTGGACTTCGAGCTGATCGAACGCAAGACCATCCAGTACGAGGGTTACAAACTCCAGTTCGAGGGCTATGACGCGCTCGCACTCCGGGCGTTTACCGAGCGTGACACATTCGATGGGTTCGGATCGTCACTCGGGGTCGGCAAGGAATCCGACGTCTATGAAGTCCGCTCGTACAAGCCCTTGGCACTGAAGTACCACCGCGAGGGCTATACCAACTTCCGTGAGGTGATGAAAGACCGGGATTACACGGTCGATCGCGAACACGTCTCCTGGATGTACACCGCCCGGAAGGCCGCCGAACGGGAATACGAGGCGCTCGAAGCGTTGTATCCGGATGTCTCGGTGCCACAGCCGGTCGATCACAACCGCCATGCGATCGTCATGGAGAAACTCGAGGGCGTCGAACTCGCCCGCTCGAAACTCCCCGACGAGCAGGTGATCCCTGTCCTTGATATGATCCTTGAGGAACTCGCGACGGCGTACGACTCGGGATACGTCCACGCCGACATGAGCGAGTACAACGTCTGGATCGATGACTCCGGCGTGACGATCTTCGATTGGCCCCAGACCGTCGAAACCGATCATCCAAACGCCGAGGAATTTCTCGAACGCGATATCGAGAACCTGATCGGCTATTTCGCCCGGAAATATCCGAGCGAAGTCCCGGACATTGACGCCAGCGTGGTCGCCGATCAAATCTGCGCCGATGACTTTGTCTCCGTCGAAGCCAGTGTCGAACCATGAGCTGCCGGTCGGGATGTACGGGATCGTCGCAACCGGATTCCTTTAGCGATCACCGATCAGAGTCGGGAGTATGACCGACGGGGCTCCGACGGGAGACTGGCGATTGATCTCCGAAGAGAACCTCCCGGGAGCGTTGGCGATGGCGTTCGATACGGCCGCCGCCGAAACCGCTGCGAGCGGTGGACGATGGACCGTTCGCGTCTATCGCTGGACGCCCAGTACGCTCTCGCTTGGCTATCGTCAGCGGCCCGAAACGATCGCCTGGGAGACCTGTGTAGCGAACGGGATCGACATCGTGCGTCGACAGACCGGCGGCGGCGCCATCTATCACGATCACAGCGCCGATCTCTCCTACTCGATCATCGCACCGGCTGACGAGCTGCCGGGTGATCTCATGGACTGCTATGAGATCCTTTGTCAGCCGATTCTCGACACGTTCCATGAGCTGGGGATCGATGCCCGATTCGCCGACGAGAAACGACCCGCACTCCACAAACCGGCGTGTTACCTTCGAACACTCCATCCGGCACACGACATGGTCGCCGGCAGCGGCCGCAAGATCGCGGGCAACGCTCAGTATCGTACCCGCGACGCCATTGTCCAACACGGTTCCCTCTCGTTTAGCGTCGACGCCGAACGGCACCTCTGCTGTTTCGCCGACCCCGGCGTAACGTCCGCAGAATTCCGCGATCGCGTCACGGGTATCGCCGAGCAACTCGGAGAGACTCCAAACGAAGACCTCCGGGAACGCGTCGTCGAGACGCTCGAGACAACACTCACGGAGTGGTGTGATGCCGAAGCAGGGACGTGGACCGACGAGGAACGCCGGCGTGCCGAGACGGTCGCCGAGGAGAAATATCGCAGCGACGCCTGGACGAGACATCGAGATGCGCCGAAGCTGTAACGGACAACTCGCGTCGCTGGGCGTCGCAGAAATCCCCGTCGTCCGTACATTTTTGGCCCCGGCGCCGTAGCGAAAACCAATGAGCGGTTCCCAGGACGATGGTCGATCACGGGGACGTCGCAAACCCCGATGGTTGAAGAATCAATTGCCCGCAGGGGATCGGTTCAGCGAAATTCGATCGACCCTCCAGGAGCACGATCTGCATACAGTCTGCGAGGAGGCGTCCTGTCCGAACCGCGGCGAGTGCTGGAGCGGGCGGAACGGACCGGGGACGGCGACGTTCATGTTGATGGGCGATCGCTGCTCGCGGGGCTGTAACTTCTGTGATGTCAAAACCGGCGGGATGGAACCGCTCGATCCCGACGAACCCGCAAATGTCGCCAGTGCCGTCGCCGAGATCGGCCTCGATTATGTCGTATTGACCTCGGTCGATCGGGATGATCTCGATGACCAGGGAGCGGGCCATTTCGCCGAAACGATCCGGGAGATCAAACGGCGGGATTCGGAAATCCTTGTCGAATCGCTGATTCCCGACTTCCAGGGCGAACCCGAACTCGTCCGGAAGATCATCGATGCCGAACCGGACGTGATCGCCCACAACGTCGAGACTGTCGAACGACTCCAGCGACCGGTGCGAGATCCCCGGGCGGGATACGAACAGTCGCTGTCGGTGCTCCGGCAGGTGAGCGAGGAATCCGATGCTTACGCCAAGACCAGTCTGATGTTGGGGCTGGGTGAATACGATCACGAAGTCTACGAGACGCTGGTCGATCTCCGGGAGAACGACGTCGAGATCGTCACGTTCGGCCAGTATCTACGGCCGAGTCCGTCCCATCTCGAAGTCACTGAGTACGTCCATCCTCAGAAGTTCGACACTTGGCAGGCGGTTGCCGAGGAGGAACTCGACTTTCTGTACTGTGCCTCAGGGCCGATGGTCCGGTCCTCGTACAAGGCCGGCGAGCTGTTCGTCGATGCGCTCAAGCGTGACGGGATGTCCGTCGAGGAAGCCCGTCGGCGGGCTCGCTTCTCGAGTGACTG
Source organism: Halobacteriales archaeon (assembly GCA_042219475.1). Taxonomy (GTDB): domain Archaea; phylum Halobacteriota; class Halobacteria; order Halobacteriales; family Hikarchaeaceae; genus Chewarchaeum. The sequence continues at coordinate 959 of JBDGPX010000045.1, read as the reverse complement.
ATCGGCGCGGCATCCGTCGAGTTCGAAGCGCTTAAACACGCTACTGGCCAATCACTGGACAGACTCGTTGGATCACGGGCACCAGCGGGCACCCGCACTGCGGGTCGGGATGTGGCCCTGGCGGGCTGAACCACCAACGCCCGTGGTGAGAACCATGGCACGAAGTGCGTACTCCCACATCAAAGAGGCATGGCAGAACCCTGACGACGGTATGTTGGGGGAGCTCCAGTGGCAGCGAAAACAGCAGTGGCGACGCGAAGGCGCCATCGAACGGATCGAACGGCCCACACGGCTCGATAAGGCCCGTGAACTGGGCTACAAGGCCAAACAGGGCATCATCGTCGTTCGCATGAGCGTCAGTAAGGGCACAGCACGCAAACAGCGCCACAGGGCTGGCCGGCGATCGAAGCGCCAAGGCGTCAACCGCGTCACCCGAACCAAAAACCGCCAGCGGATCGCCGAAGAACGGAGCGCCCGGAAATATCCCAACCTGCGAGTGCTCAACTCCTACTGGGTGGGTGAGGACGGCTCCCAGAAATGGTTCGAAGTCATTCTCGCCGATCCCAACCATCCGGCGATCGAGAACGACGACGACCTCAACTGGATCTGTGAGGACACCCACAAGGGACGGGCGTTCCGTGGCCAAACCAGCGCCGGCAAGCGCGGCCGTGGGCTCCAGAACCGCGGCAAGGGTGCCGAGCACAGCCGGCCGAGCGGCAAGCGATAGAGAGCCTCGGAACACACTCCACCGTTTTTCGAAACATGATCGACAGCGACGCTACGGTCTCTCCCACTGTAGTCGCCGGTTTTCGACCTGAAAAAAGCGGTCAAAACATCAGCGATAAACCGTATGTCGGGATAGCGAATCAAGACGAAGCCTGATAGTGCTAGCGCTTCTTCCGTAGGGTGCTGTCTGCACTGTTGGTGGAAACTGAGATATTCTCTGCCGTCCTCTGGAG
>JBDGPX010000140.1:0-16478 GCA_042219475.1 Halobacteriales archaeon | reverse complement strand
AAACAGTGAACGACGCGTGCGGCGTGGCGTTCGCGTCCGTCGAGAACGACCGGATGTCGCCGCGCTCGGTCGAGACCGATCCGGCCTCACTCACCACTGCGATACTCCGGAATTGATAGCTCGCATCCTCCGTCAACCCAGAGATTCCAACCGAGAACGGTCCCGGCGCGGTTAAGCTTCCGGCCGAATCCGTGTTCGGAAACGGGGGGCCACTCCCTGGTGCCCATTCGATGAATACGTCCGCCGACGGCGAGCCGACCAATTGGGTGAGTTCACCGTTGAGTGTCGCACTAGTGCGCTCGATGTTCGTGGCCGGATCCGTCTTCACCTCGAGGAGATCGTTCGCCGACCCGATGCCGAGCGGATCGGCGGCGTCAAGCAGTCCAGCCCCCTGTCGGTTCGAACTGAGTCCGATATCCTCGGCGCTGCTTTGCAGTTGAGATCGGACGTTGCCCGGACTGGTGCCGTCATCGAGTAGCAGTGCCACTACGGCAGTAACGTGCGGGGCGGAGAACGAGGTTCCGTTCACTGACGATGTCCCACCCCCCATCGATGTCGTCGGAACCGCAACACCGGGGGCGGTGATGTCGACCTCAGATCCCTGTGACGAGAAGCCCGCGAACCCGTCGGTAATGTTCGTCGCGCTCACCGCGATGACTTTGGGATCCCGGGCCGGAAAACGCACACAATCGGTACAGGGACCGGCATTGCCCGCCGAGGCGACTACCACAACGTCTCTATCCACGGCGTAGTCGATGGCATCATCGATACACGCTTGTACGGTCGACCATCCGCTGCTTATGTTCGCGACACCGTACCCTTCGTCTGCTGCCTTCTTGAGTCCGGCTGCCGTGGCCGAGGGGTTCGGTGAGACATTGCCATCTTTTAACGCGTGGAGCGTGACTTCATGCGAGACGCCGAGTACATCGATGGCATTGTTGACGGCCCCCACGACCCCTGCGACGTTCGTTCCGTGGCCGAATTCGTCATCCCAATCTTCGGGACACGTGCTGCATGCGGCCGCCAGTGCGAACCCGTCTCCGAGGTTGGCCTGTAAATCGTTGTGATCACTGTCGATGCCGCTGTCTATGATACCGACATCGATACTGTCGCCCGTGACGCCGCCGGCATGGGCGAGTTCCGCATCGATCCGATCGACGCCCCATGGGAGGCTCTGGGCGAAGCGCTCGCCTGGTTCGTCTTTCTCGACGTACCGGACGTCCTGGTGATTTTTGAGCGTCTCACGGTTTTTTTCAGACCATCGACCGGCGACTGCCTCACCGATCTCCGGGCCGAAATCGAGCGTCTGTGTCGTCGTCTCAGCTGCCGTCTCTGCAACAGCGGCTTTGCCGTGTTCCGTCCCGACGACGAAGTCGTCCGGTTCCTCTCCAGTCGCTCTGTTGACACCAACGGTACCAAGAGTGCCGGCGGCGCCGACTGTTCGAAGGATTTCCCGTCGGCTGATCGCTATATTGTCGTCCGATTCAGTAGGCTGTTGTTCTGTCATCAGTGTACCTCTCGCACGGATGGGTATCGATCTGGATCGCCGATTACGGCGTGTACTGTACCGGTTATCTGTTGGGTTGTCGCCAACAACTCAAGCCCCCCTGATCCGGCCCTTATTGTTGGATGCATCCCCAGAGTGAACCCAGCGTGTTAACTAATCGTCAGTTACTGTCCCAGCAACATGTGGTAACGACCTGATGAGGGGGCATAGGTTAGATCAGTATCGCCCAGGGCGTGCAATGGTCAGAATCAACAATTGTCGCACGCGACTCAGACGATCCGATTTTTCAGTGTGTCACCGCGCTGTCGACGATCGAAGTTGTCGAGAAACAGCTCCGCAAACCGGTCGGGGAACGTATCGGATCGCCCGCCGACGTGTGGCGTCAACAGGACGTCATCCCGATCCCAGAGCGGCGACTCCTCCGGCAATGGCTCCTCCTCGAAGACATCGAGGCCGGCCCCCGCGATCTCGTCGGCTTCGAGCGCATCGAGGAGCGCGTCCGTATCAACGACCGGCCCCCGGGCGACATTGATCACGATCGCATCGTTGGGGAGTGCGGTAAACACTGACTGATCGATCGCGTGGTGGGTCTGTTCGGTGAGCGGCGCGGTCACGACCAGCAGGTCGGTCTTCGGCAGCAGTGTCTCCATTCTATCCGGTCCGACGACTCGATCGGCGGGCACACAGCCGTCGTAGTCCGCTGGCGTCTTCTTGACGCCGGCGACTGTCATCTCGAACGCCTGTCCGCGGATCGCGATGGCCTCGCCGATGTTGCCCAGCCCGAAGATCGTCAGCCGGTGATCCTTCCAGTCGCTCAATTCGAGGGCGATCTCGCTGCGTTCCCAGCGATGCTCACGCTGTCGGTCGCGGAATTCCGGGAGGTTCCGCGAGAAGGCAAACGCCAGTCCGAAGACGTGCTCGGCGACGACCGGGCCGTAGTTCCCCGTCGCGTTCGTGAAGACGATGCCCTGTTCGTCGAAGGCTTCGAGCGGAAACGCCTCATACCCCGCGCTGGTGGCCTGTATCCAGTCACCGGGATCGAGCGCTGTGAGGAACTCATCCTGCCAATTCGAGGGGTTCACCACCAGCATGTCCGCATCCGGCAGCAAGTCCATGACGGCATCGGCATCCGGGGCCGGGGTAACGTGGAGATCCCCGCGTCGATCCTCGATGGCGGGCGCCAGATCGAGGTCGTGGCGGATAACGACGGTCGGCATCGATGTGGATTCGACACCGTATCCCAAAAAACGTTCCCGACGGGTGCTCACGCCCGGACGTGTCGTTCGATGATCGCGACGTTCCGGCGGTTGCTTCGCCAGACGACGTCGAATATCGACCCGATCACCGGGAGCGACCCGACCCCGGTATCGACCAGCACATTCAGAAGCATTCGGAGGAGTGCCCGGCGCGGCAGCCCGAGTCGGATCCCTTCGACGATGATATATACCGACATGAGTCCGGTGACCACATCGCCGGCGATCGGGAGGACGCCGACGATCGGATCGATCCCGATCCGGATTCCGAGCCGCGGGATCTCGATTGCATCGTCCAGCAACACGGCGACCGCCCGAACTCGATCGAGCGTTCGATCCGGATCCGGATCAACGAGCCGGAATCCCGACCAAATCCGATAGCGGGACATACGTACATTACCGGCGTGATGGATATGGGTCTTCGCTCTCGACACGTAATCGATTGTGAGCCCATCACGTCGACGTTTCCTCCTCGGTTCGGAGCTCCGTGACACAGCCCGCCGTGGCCAACGCCTCATCAGCCACATCGATACTCGACGTTCCACGAACGTGGGGAACGATAGCCGACGAATCAGCCACAACTGTCGGGTCGAAAATAAAAGATACACACCGATGCTGGGGTGAGGTGGACTTCTCGGGTTCCGTTCCGGATCGATCGGCTGTTGAACTCACTATCCGCTGTCTCGACCGGCAACCGGCTCGCCTCGGTTGGGACGACTGCCAATATCGGCTCCATTTCCTCGCGTGCCTGTGGCGTGAGTCCCCAGGCACAGAACAGTCCATCGTGGTGGGCTGCCCGGGCAACCTCTGATTGGAGTTCCGTCCTCGAAAGTTCGCCGTTACTCCCCATTCCAAAAACCCCGAGCATTGATGGTATGGACACCGAATCGAGCACAACGAGTGAGAGGGCATCGGCCAACGGACTCCGGAGCCCCGCTCATCGCCGACAGCGAGAGCATCCCCGCCGGCATCGACGCCGACGACTAGGTCGATATTCAGCTGTTCACAGGCAGTCTCGAGTCCGGTCATTGTTCCCGCAGCGCCACCGGTGACGTCGATCAGGATCACCGATCGATCGGAGTGCCGGGCGACGTGAGTCTCGGCGAACGCGATGTCGTCGGTGGTGCGTGTTCCATCACTCGCCCAGGCTACACGGGCGGAGATGGGTTCGATCCCGGTGACCTCATTGACCGACCTGGGGCCTGGCTGTGGATCGATCGCCGCCTGTTTCCATGCCAGGCCGCCGGTGATCGTCTCGACGCCATCTGTTCGAGCAGGCGGGCTGTCGGAATCGTCCCGACGACATCACCGCCGTCGATCCCGAAAACGTTCTGGTGCTATCGACGGATTCCCGACTGTTTCCCTCCGCTTGCTATCGTCAGTCACTCTGCTGGCTCCCATCTCCGCCGTCATCCCACACTAAAATACTGCTTTACGATTTGGATACTGGATGCGCCGGCCGGGATTTGAACCCGGGCTGAGGGCTTGGAAGGCCCTAGTCCTACCTCTAGACCACCGGCGCGCATCAGAACCCAACGCCCCGGCCACTAAGGATGTTACGTTCCAATCGCGGGACGACGCTCATGGCGATGCCCCGACGACCGCATAGCAGTTGCCTTCGGATTCGTAGCTCTCGATGACCGAAAGGCGACTCGCCGCGAGGTCGGCCTCGAATTCATCGAGATCGTAGATGTGATAGAACCGATCGACCGTCTCCCCATCGGGTAATGTCCATTCGACCGTCGTATCGAAGCCGGTGTCGGCGTCGAATTTCCGATGGCTGACGCTCCAGGCGCTGATGAGTGCTGTTCCCTCGGCCATCAACACCCGACCGAGTTCGTCGAGGCTCCGCCGGCGATCCGCTCGCGTCGGTAGATGATGGAGCGTTGCGATGTAGAGGGCCAATTCGACGCTATCGGCGGCGATCGGGAGCCGACCGGCGTCCCCGTGGATGAGTTCGATCGGGAACTTCCGCTCGTTGGCGCGAGCCCTCGCTTCATCGAGCAACCCACGGCTCATATCCAGTCCGATGACACGTTCGGCGTGGGCCGCCAGCACTTCGGCGTTCCGGCCGTTGCCACAGCCGATGTCCAAAGCCGTCACGACTTGGCGACCAGCGAGGAATTCCTCGGTCTCGGGCCAGGGATACTCACGGGTCTGGGCGAAATGGCTCGCGATCCGATCATAGGTCGCTTGGACGTCCTGGCGGCGACCCGATCCCATCAGAGCAACACCGTAAAGAGCCCGTACGCGATCAGGCCCATGACGAAGGCGTGTTTCACGCCGTTGCGGATACTGCCTTCACCCATCTGTCCAGCGATCAATCCCGAGATGAGCCCCTGGATCACCGAGACGTGAAAGAACAGTAGCTCGTAGGTCGACTGCTCCGTGCCGCTGACCCCGAGCTGGATCCCCCCGCCAACCCCCGCCACACCACCTCCACCGCCGCCGGCGCTCTCCGGCAACGCCGGGATCAGTACCGCCGTCAACGAGACGATGATGATCAAGAACACGATAAACGAGAGGTAGATGATCAGCGTGTAGGTCAGCATCTCTTGGCGACGATCACGGTCCCGTCGCTGGGTCATCTGGGCGTCGTCGGCTGCGACTCGGAGGATCGGGCCCAACTCCCCGGAGGCGACCATCGCGTTGGTCAACAGCGTCACCACCCGGGTCACGGCGCGGCTCGACACCCGCCGTTCGAATCGTTTGAGGGCGTCGCCCGCTTCGGCACCCCATTCGATATCCCGTTCGATGCGGTCGATCTCCGCCGAGAGCGGCCCCAGCTCGCTTTTCGAGATGTTCCGGAGGCTCCGGATGAATGACATGCCGGACTCGTTGACGCTGGCCAGCCGGTCGAGGAAGTCCGGGATCGACCGATCGATCTGTCGGGTCCGGCGGCTGTGGAGTTCCTGAACCAGTGCGAAGCTTCCGAGAACGAACAGCGTCGATTGGATCAACAGGTCATCGACCACCTGTATTGTCAGGGATCCAGTCGTCGCCGGCCCCCAGAGCCGTACCAGTAGGGCTAGGAAAGCGACCGGAACGACGATATACAGAATCCGTGTCGGCCGTCTGAGCACCGTTTGTTTGGGCGACCGGAGGATATTCAGGACTTCACGGAACTGACGGTAGGCGTTGAGTCGTTCGATATTGAGCTGCTGGATGGCCGCTTGTTCCTCGTCAGTGGCGACGCCACCGTCGGATGCCACGTCGGCGGTCGTGGCGCTCTCCTCGTTGACATCCGTACTTGTCCCGAGGGTAACGTTTTGGAGTTCCGCCGACCACGCCTGGCGATCGGTGTCGTCGCGGGCGATGGTGAGCGTCTCAGTCAGGGTATCGATGTAGATGATGAACATCGCGCTGGCCAGCGGAACAATGAGGTAGATGATCGCCCGGAGCATCGTGATGGTCTGGCCCAGTCCCACGAGACCGATCACCACGAGAATCGTGATCAACAACAACGGTCCCACCACGAAGAGGGAGATGTAGCCCTCGGCAAGTGTCGAGAGGAGATCGAGAAACCGCTCCTGTTGGGCCTGTTCTTTGTCGACATAGCGCTCGTACTGATCCCGGAGAAAGTCACTGAGGTTCTGGCCGCTTTGGAGGACGTTCGTGAGGTTCTCACTGAAGTCCTGGAAATCCTCGCTCGGCGTCTGTTGGGCGAGCCGTTCGAGCGCCGAAAGGAGGTCGGTCCCGTGCCATTCCATATCCCGGACAGCGACGCCCATCTCCTCGGCAGCTGCCCCGTAGATGCCCGCGTTCTCATTGATCGTCTTCATGATCTTCGGGAAACTGATCCCGCCCCGTGACATCGCATAGACGAACGCGATGGTGCCGACCATGCTCCGGTCGATCTTCCGCTGGCGAATGTCGGCCAGATAGCGGGGGTGATACCACCGCAGCCAGTAGGTCCCCAGCCCCGCTATCACGCCGAACGTGGCGCTGCTGAGCAACAGGAGAACGAACAGCTCAGTCGCCGAAAGCTCCGGCGCGGTCAACACGCCGACGAGGAAATCGAACTGCGTCGGGAGGATCGCCTGCATCGTCTCGGGCGGGATCGCCAGCACCGAGAGCACGCCGGCGAACAGATACACGCCGAGGATGCTGCCGATGACGGCGAAGATCGTCGCATACAGTAGCGTGACCGACGCATAGGTGCGGTAGGTCGTCCCGATGTGAGCCGCCCGCAGCTGACGCTTGCGTTCGGCGACCTGTCCGCCCAATGAGCGGACATACTCGCCGAAACCGGTGATCGCGATCCGGCGGAGTACCCGCTTGATGCGACCGACGACCGGCGCAAGCGCCACTATCCCCAGGCCAATCAGTACCACCACCAACGGAAGGAAATTCACCATGGCGACCATAGCTCGCTCAGGCTTCCATCGTCGTCGTCACCTCGGTATCGAGGTGATCGGAGACACGATCGAGCACTCGATTCTTGTCGGCGTAGTACTCGTTGATCATCGCGGTGAACTGGCGATAGTCCGTGACGTCACGCTCAAGCAGATACGTCAGGATGCGTTTGCGGTTCCGGAGCTCGCGTAACAGCTCGGTCCGGGACCATCCCCGGAGTTCACGGATCTCATCGACGATGCTGCTGTCGTTGTACCGGAAACTATCGTTCGCACTCTCCCACTGATAGGCGGTCGCGTAGTCCAGATCGCCGGTCCGCTGGTCGATGCCATGGATCTCGGCGATGGCGTTGTTCCGGCGGACACGTTCGCCGTCGACATACGTGAGCCGCTGGACAGCGAGGATGTCAAGCGATTGGATCATCGCCCGCGGGACGTCGAGCGGTTCGTTCTCCAGCCGGTTGATCACCGTCTGGACCGAGTCGGCGTGCATCGTCGAGAGCGTCGTGTGGCCGGTGTTCATCGCCTGAAAGAGGGTGATGGCTTCCTCGCCACGGATCTCGCCGACGATGATGTATTCCGGGCGATGTCGGAGGGCCGACCGGAGGAGGTCGAACATCGTGATGTTTCGGCCCTGGCTCATCCGCTCGCGGGTGATGCTCGAGAGCCAATTGTCGTGGTAGAGTGCCAGTTCGCGGGTGTCCTCGATCGAGAGGACCTTCGATCGTGGTGGGATGAACATCGAGACGGCGTTCAATGCCGTCGTCTTCCCGGAGGCGGTCCCGCCCGCGAAGATCAACGACATGTTGTTCTCGATCGCGAGCCAGAGGTACGCCATCTGATCGGCGTCGAAGGTGTTGAACTTGATCAGGTCGATCGGCGTAAACGGTTCATCGGCGTACTGTCGGATCGTAAACGCCGACCCCCGTGGCGTGACTTCCTGGCCGTACGCCAGCTCGGCCCGGGAGCCATCGGGGAGTGTCGCCTCGATCATCGGATCGCCGATCGAGATGTGCCGTCCCGACTGCTGGGCCAATCGGCCGACGAAGTTGTCGAGTTCGTCCTCGCCGTAGACGACGTTGGTTTCGATGTCCCGGTACTCGTCGTGATAGACGAACACTGGGATGTCGTATCCGTCACACGAAATGTCCTCGACGTGGGGATCGTGCATGATCGGATCGATCCGTCCGAATCCCTGAAACGATCGGTAGAGATAGTAATACAGCTTATAGAAGGTCTGAATGGTGATCTCGACGCCGTATTCCTCGAGGAGATCACGGATCTGCTCTTTCAGGACGTCAGACGGTTCCGCAGTGCCATTCGATTCCCGATAGATCAACGAATCACGGATATCCGACAGCAGTGTATCGAGTAGCTCCCGCTCATGATGATCGAGGACGGGTTCGATGACCCGATAGTAGTGGCTGTTTTCATCGGTATCGTATTCGATCGCGACGAAGGCATACGGCGCATTCGTCCAGTACCGGTCGATCTCATCGAGGCTGTCGGTCGGTTCGTACTCGACGAGGGGACCGTGTTCGGCGGGCTTGTAGTTCTCGATCCCGATTCGCGATCCCCGTAACATCTCTACGGTTCGGCTGAGTCGCCTCAGCAGTTTGCCTACCTGCGTGCCAAACCCGTCATCGGATTGCTCTGACATGCCTGCGGACAGTGCTCCGGCTGGATCAGATCCGTGGTCCCCGGTAATCGCTCAATAGTCGTATCGGGCGACGATACATAAACCTGGTCGTCAGACCGTTTGTAGGGCTACTGCGGGGATCCTACCCCGCATCTCCGACCGTATAAATTGGGGCTAACCCTGGGTGGGCGTTACGTTCATGACAACCCGGTCCTTACGATGCGTTAGGGAATGCGGCGCGAGTATTTCAGCCTGGATGTCACGAACGTCGATTGGGTCGACACGGATACTGACCCGGCAAAGCCGACGCTGACGATCACCTTTGAGGGTGCCGAGGCGACCTTGCGCGATCAGCTCAAGGACGCCGACGGCGAAATCCTCGAGGCATCGGAAACCGACGTCAACTTCCGACTCCAAGGAAGCCTTGAGGACGAAGAGCCTGCCGGGGTCGTCGCGGTGACCAACCGGATCACCGGCGATTTCGTCTGTGAACTCAACGTCGATGCCGAAGATATCTTTGCGTTCATTACGGCCGCTCGTCGGTACGGCGAACAGACCGACGACGACGTCCGCTATCAGGCGATTATTCAGATCGACGGCGATTCCATCGTCACCTACAACAAACAGACATTGCTGGTCTACAGCGAGGACGGCGAGTTGCTCAGACAGCACAGTCTGATCCCGGGTAACGTCGAGATCTGAACGGATCCACCAACTCCGCCGTATTCACCGGTTCTCCTCGGTCGGTGCGACGCTGGACTGAACAGCCGTGGTGCTGTCGATTTCGAATGCACCGCTCGATATGATCACCCTCCAATATGCTCCGTTGAATAGGGGTACAACGTCCGGATGGATGTGCTAAAGCAACGAAAGACGGGTTGAAGCGTTGAATCCCACAAATCATCCTTCACTTCTACTGCAAACCAGTTTGATTACGTGTGTAGTCTCCCCGGGAAGAACCGATCTATGATACAATTTACTCTACATTTTTTCTTAAACACTACACTCTAATATGCTTCCATAGGATCGGAAGCCTAAGTTATTCCCATCCGAATGCACCGTCGATGACGCTGTTCGGCACGGCCGGGATACGGGGCGATGTTCGCGAGACGGTCACGCCGGAGCTTGCGGTGGCCGTCGGGCGGGCGGCTGCAACGGAGGCGGCCGATAGCGATGGATTCCCTAGGTTCGTCGTGGCCCGAGATGGCCGCGAGACCGGACAGGCGCTGACGGCAGCGATAACGGCTGGCCTCACAAGCGGTGGAGCCGACGTGATACAGGCCGGGGAGCTCCCGACGCCCACGCTTGCGTTCGCCTCACGGGGCCGCCATGGGGTGATGATCACCGCCAGCCACAACCCGCCTCACGACAACGGGATCAAACTCTTCGCCGACGGCGTCGAATACGACTCCACGGCCGAAGGTCGGATCGACGCGCAGGTCAGTGACGATCCCCCGCCGGTCGAATGGGATCGGTGGGGCGATATCCGGTCGGTCGAACCGCTGGCGGCGTATCGGTCGGCGGTGTGTGCCTATGCCCGAGCGTACGGCGCCGACCTCGATGGACGGACCATCGTCGTCGATTGTGGCAACGGGATGGCAAGCGTTGCGACCCCTGCGATCCTCCGGATGCTCGGGGCCGAAATTATCGCGTTAAACGCGAATATCGACGGGCATTTTCCGGGGCGAGAAAGCAAACCGACACCGGAATCACTCTCCGACCTTCGCGCGTTCGTCGACGATCGGGACATCGATTTCGGCATCGCCCACGATGGTGATGCCGATCGGATCGTGATCGTCGATGCCGACGGTGACGTCATCCACGAGGACACCATTCTCGCGATCCTAGCCGAGGCCTATGTCCGGGCGAGCGACGCTGGCGATCCGGTGGTCGTCACGACGCCGAACGCATCGGGTCGGATCGACGAACGGGTCGAAACCGCGGGTGGACGGACGACACGGATCGCGCTTGGGGCGCTCCACGAAGGGATCGCAGACGTCCGGGACAGCGCCGCGCCGGAGACCGAGGTCGTCTTCGCCGCCGAGCCCTGGAAACACATCCACCCGGCGTTTGGCGGTTGGATCGATGGGATCACAAGCGCGGCCGTGTTCGCCAGGCTCGTCGCCGCAGCCGGCGGGACCGCGCCACTGCGCGAGAAGGTGACCGAACGACCATACCGAAAAGTCAGCGTCGAATGTCCGGACGATCAGAAACGCACCGCGATGGCTTTCATCGAGGAACGGCTCCCCGAGTCGTTCCCTGACGGCGATCTCAGTACCGAGTACGGGGTGCGGATCGACCGTGACGACGGTTCGTGGGTGCTCGTCCGGCCAAGCGGGACTGAACCTTACATCCGGATCTACGCCGAAAGCGAATCCCTCGATGAACTCCTCGACGTAACTCGTTCGGTCGTCGAGGACGCTGTCGAGCGGTGATGGACTGACCGGCGAGCGGTGACCAATCTATTTCGGGGACCGGTCGGTTCTGTTCGGTATGGACGAGCTCATCGAGGCGGCACGCGATATCCAGACACAGGCACACGTCCCGTATTCCGAGTATCGTGTCGGCGCGGCGCTTGAGACTGCGGATGGAACCGTCTACGTCGGCTGTAATATCGAGAACGCGAATTACTCCAACAGCCTCCATGCCGAGGAGGTCGCGGTCGCCGAGGCGATCAAGGAGGGCCATCGAGAGTTCGCCCGGCTCGCCGTCAGCTCCGATCACCGTGACGGGGTCACGCCGTGTGGGATGTGCCGCCAGACGCTCGCGGAATTCTGTGACGACGATCTCCCGGTCGTCTGTGATGAGGGCGACGGCGAGGTCAGCGAGTACACCCTCGGGGAGCTGTTGCCCAACACCATTTCCGAGGATATGCTTGAGTGAATCCGGCTACCGTCCCATAGACCGATGTCACACTGTTGGTGTATAGTCGACGAACGATCGCGGTTCTGATCCCTGGTTGATCGCTTCGGTCTCGCCACCGGGAATCGCGACGATCATCGCCCGCCGTTGCGGTCGGGGTCGGTTGTTTCGGTGGACTCGCGAGTCGTCGTGGGCGTCGGTGAGGACGACGAAGACGTGGGGTTCGGGACGGTTTGAGAGCCGGTGATCGTGCTGAATATGGCCGCGATGGCGGTCAGAATCTGCCGTCTGGCGCATTCAGGACCCATTTGACATCCACCGTCGTCGGTCCTCTAACGGTTGGCTTCTGTCCCAAAAGTGCACCTACTTCACCGTCTGCGCCCGGGACACAGCGGTTCGGCCTCGGGACGCTATTGCCGGGTTGATCCGACCGTCGCCCACTCGAGACGGTCAACACTCTTTGTCCCACCCACCACAGTAGTCCCATGACCGGCGACAGCGAGGATCCAAACGCCGAACAGCAATACCATATCGCCGTCGGTCCGGATGATATCGCGCCGACCGTCTTGCTGCCGGGCGATCCGGACCGCGTCGAGACGATCACGGCCACCTGGGATGCGGCCGAGGAGATGGCCGCCCACCGCGAGTATCGAACCGTCACTGGCTCTCACGACGGCACGCCGATTAGCGTCACCTCGACGGGGATCGGGAGTCCTTCCGCCGCCATCGCCGTCGAGGAACTCGCCCGGATCGGAGCCGAGACGTTCATCCGTGTCGGCTCCTGTGGGGCGATCCAACCCGAGATCGATCTCGGCGATCTCGTCATCACTACTGGTGCCGTTCGCCAGGAGGGAACCAGCGACGAGTACGTTCGCGAGGATTATCCGGCAACCGCCGATCACGAGGTCGTCTCGGCGCTGATCGCCGCCGCCGAACGCCTCGGATACGACTACCACGTGGGGGTGAGCATGAGCGCCGACAGCTTCTACCCTGGCCAGGGACGTCCCGGATTCGAAGGCTTCGAGGCCGCCGGCAGCGAGACGCTCATCGAGGAGCTCCGATCGGCCAACGTCATGAACATCGAAATGGAGGCGAGTGCGATCCTCACGCTCGCGAACCTCTACGGCCGCCGAGCCGGGGCGGTGTGTACGGTATATGCCGACCGGTCCATCGGCGAGTTCGCGGTGACCGGCGAATCACGGGCGGCTGAAACCGCCAGTTTGGCGGTGTCATTGCTTGGGAGAATGGACGAGCGAAAGCGAGCCGCCGGCGCCGACTACTGGCATCCCGGCCTCTCGATCGAGTAAGCTTAGAGATAGGTCCAGGCCCGGGCCGCCCGCCGCCAACTCGTGATGTCGGCGATCCAGCGGGCGGCGACGAACTTCTTTAAGAGCTGGGCGGGTTTCCCATCGAAGGTCGTAATCGGGATGCCGACGACGTCGTGGGCATACGCGCGGTCGCCGATCGAGACGAGCGTCCCTTTGTCCTGATGGGTCCACGACTGGAGCGGTTGCCCGCTGGTTGCCCGAACGATGTTCTCGGCCGCCACCTCGGCGGCGCCCCAGGCGGCCTGGGCTGTCGGCGGAGCGACCGTGTCCTCGTCTTGTTCGATCAGTGCCGTATCGCCGATCGCAAAAACGCGGTCGTCGCTGGTCCGGAAGTCGCTTTCGGCGTGCAGTCGGTTGTGATCGGCCGACAGATCCGTATTCGCGAGTTCATCCCGGCCGGTGATCCCGCCGGTCCAGACCAAGACGTCGTATTCCAGGGGGTCACGTTCGTCGAACTGGATCACGTCCTCGGCTGCCTCGACGATCGGGGCATCGAGATGGAGCGTCACGCCGGCCGCCTGCAGCCCTTCGCGGAGTCGGCGCTGGAGGGCCGGATCCCGGCCGGGGAACACCTCGTCCAGCGCCTCGACGAGGTGGATCTCGATCGGCGCCGTTCTTTCATCACGGTACGCGGCGACCTCACCCGCCACTTGGATGCCCGAAAGCCCCGCCCCACCGACGACGACCTCGGCCGGATCGGCCGGGGTCGCTTCGGTGCTCGCCGTGCGTACTGCCTGGTGGATCGCCTGGGCCTCTTCGCGGCTTTTCAGCGTCAGGCCATGTTCCTTGAGCCCGGGAATTCCGTAGAATGCGGTTCGACTGCCGAGCGCGATAAGCGCGTAGTCATAGCCGACCGACTCGCCGGTCGCGAGCTCGACGACGCGATCGGTCGTATCCAGGCCCGTTACCTTCGCCTCGATGAACTCGGTGGCGGGTGTCTTGATCCGCTCGACCGGGATCGTGATCGCCTCGGCCGCCGCCGGGGTACTGATCACGCGGTGGGATTCATGGAGGACGAAATGATAGGGATGCTCGGAGATCCAGTGGAGATCGAGATCGTGGTTGAGAGATTCGAGGGCTGTCACCGCCGCCGCACCGGCATAGCCGGCGCCCAGCACAACAACGCTCGTACTCATTATGCAAGCGTTCATGCCAGCCGATACAAACCTGTTGAAACCGACCGCGAGACCGTATTCTCCGGCCGCTGAGTTCTCTCACTCCTCCCAGAGGGCGTAGAGGTCGTCCGGGATCGGCTCGGTGTACAGCCGGCCATCTAACTGGAGCCCCGGATCGTCGCTTGCGGCGACGGTGCCGATCCTGGCGGCGTCGATACCAGCCGCGGCGAGGTCATCGAGGGCTGACTTACACGCTGCCTCCGGGACCGTCGCGACGAGCGCGCCGGAGCCGAAGATCGCCAGCGGGTCGACCTCCATCGCCGCACAGAGCGCCCGGGTCGGTTCCCTGATCGGGATCCGCTCCCGGTCGATCTCCAGTCGGACATCCGAGGCGACAGCGACTTCGAGGAGCCCATCGATCAGGCCGCCTTCCGTGGGATCGTGCATCGCCGTCGCGACCTGCCGGAGCACGCGGCTCTCTGGCAGGACACTGATGTCCCCGAAGTAGCCGGCGGCCTCGTCGATGAGCGATTTCGAGACCTCGTCTTCGAGCGCCGTCCGGAAATCGGTCGCGAGAATCGCCGACCCCTCGATCCCGGCACCTTTCGTCAGTAGCACCGCATCACCGGGGTCGGCACCCGAGGAGGCGATGTAGTTGTCAGTGAGCCCGAAGCAGGTCAACGAGAGCAACGGTTGCTCGAGTGACCGCGCGTATTCGGAGTGCCCGCCGACGATCGCGACGTCGAGCTCACGGGCCGCCGCGTCGAGCTGTTCGGTGATCGGATCGAGCAACTCGCCGTGATCCTTCGGGAGGAAGATAATCGTCGTCAGCCACCCGGGATCGGCACCGGAGGCGGCGAGGTCGTTCGTCGCGATGGTGACGCCGAGTGTGCCGATGCGTTCGACCGCCAGCGAGATCGGATCCGCGTTAACGACGAGGATCTGATCGCCGAGATCGATCGCGGCCGTATCCTCCCCGTACGCCGGCCCGACGAGGACGGACTCGTCCGGTGCCCCCGTTCGCGAGAAGACGTAGTCGCCGAGGTTCTCCGGATCCACCTTACCGACCATGCCCGAATAGAGGGTCGGCACCCCCCATGTAGCTTAGCATATCGGTGTCAATCGTCGTCGAGCACGGCGGAACGATGTCGCTCATAATCGGATACTGTTCCGGGACGACGGTTCGACCCGGGAGCCGATCACAGCTCGATGCGCTCGACAAGGCCGTCGTCATCCCCTCCGACGTGCAGGGCAACGATCCGGATATCGTCCTCGAGTCCTGACCCCTTGAGCTTGGCCTTGAGGAGGCTATCGACCTGGTAGACCCCGGCAGCGCTGGTCATCTCGATTTCGACGAGAACGGGGGCCTCCGTGCCGGGCTGGAGGGACACACGCTGGATGGCCTGACTTGAGATCGTATTGATCCCGCGGCCACCCTGTTCGTAGGGAATCCGCGACCGGCCCCGCTCCATGTCCAAGGCGTCGGCGACACGGATCACCCCGGCCTCGGTGGTGAGGGGATCCTCTTCGACGTGGTGGGTGAGGATCGCGTGGAGGACTTCGCCCTTCATTTGGACCAGCTCTGGGACGTCGTAGAACTCTGGGAGGATCCGGTCCAGCAGATCGGCCGCTAGCGGAATCGAGTAGTAGGCGTGGCTGTCCCGATGGACGACGTGGCCGATGTCGTGGATCGTTGCCGCCAAGAGGATGATGACTGGTTCGTCGGCCTCCGTGAGTCCGTCGTGGTCGGTCGCGCCGTTGAACGAGACGTCACTCCGCTTCAGGAGGTCATACAGACACAGCGCCCGGTGACGGACGATCTCGATATGCTTTCGTCCGTGATCGTTGTACCGTTTGCGGGCCACCGGATTGACGTTCTGGGCCGCGAGATACGCGTTGATCTCCTCATCGGACTCGATGAAATCGAGGATCTCGTTGGCCCGCTCGTCGGGGAAGGCGTGATCTGCATCGGGATCGTAATACCGCTCGTCGGCGGCCTCGCTCATGGTCCTGGCTTCGGGATCAGCGATCAAAAGTATTGTCTGGCGGTCATTCGGTCGCATTGACGGCGGCTTCAACGGCGTCGTAGTCCGGTTCGACCGCCGGATCGTCGCTGTGCCAGGCGTAGGTGACCGTCCGGTCACCGTCGATAACAAACACTGCCCGCTTGGCCACTTCATACAGGCCGGTATCGTCGAGATTGCCTTCCCGAGCACGTCTTCGGGCCGTTCGTATTCGGGGTCGTCCTGAATCTCGACGATCTCTTTATCCTCATCGGCCAACTCCTCTGGCTCCGGATCCGTTCGCAAGTAGGCCAGCCGATCCTGAATGTACTCCTGGAGCGTCTCGAGCGTGACGAGCCAGTCCCGACAACGGGCCAGGGGACCGACAGTAGCTGTCGGGTGGACAATGGATTCCC
>JBDGPX010000135.1:0-16804 GCA_042219475.1 Halobacteriales archaeon | reverse complement strand
ATACTAACCGTTGGGGTTCCTGCCGGGCAGACTTCGGTGGGTTGTGGCACCAAGCGTACGCGATTCACGCCCGCCCTAACGGGCGGGATTCTCTCGCTGTTTAAAGATAGCCTGCCCTGCCTGAACGGAAAGGTTTGACCACCCATCCTACGTAGCGGGCGGCGTGTCGCGACGCCGAATCTTCACGTCGATGTGTGCACTCGTCTTCCTGGTCCACATGGGTCGGGTGATTTTCGCGGCGCTGCTCGATCCGATCATGCAGCAGTTCGCCGTCGGCCCGGGTGTGGCCGGGTTCGTCGCGACGGCCGTCTGGCTGGGGAGCGCGCTGCCCCGGGTTCCGGTCGGATATCTCCTGACACGGATCCCACGCCAACAGGTGATTCTCGGTGCGGGCGGGATGTTGACCACAGCGGCCGCGTTTGGTGCGTTCGTCCCGACGATCGGGTTGTTGACCGTCGCGGCCTTTCTGATCGGGTTGTCAAGCGGGGCGTACTTCATCGCCGCCAATCCGCTGGTGAGCGAGCTCTACCCCGAGCGGGTTGGGCGTGCCATCGGGATCCATGGTTCGGCGGCCCAGCTCGCGGGCGTTCTGGCCGCCCCCTTCGTTGGTGTGATGCTCGCATTCGGGGATTTCCGGCTCGCCTTTCTCACGATGGCCGCCGCAGCCCTCGCCGTGACGATGGCGCTGCTCTGGATCGCGCGTGATGCGGAGTTCCCGGCTGCCGGCGCGGAGGACCGTGATCTCCTCGGTGCCGCCCGAGCCCAGTGGCGGTTGATCCTCACCGGCGTCGCGATCATCGGATCGGCGTTTTTCGTCTGGAACGGCGTCTTCAATTTCTATGTCACCTATCTCACGGGGACGAAAGGGCTTGCGCCGGCCACAGCTCGAGACCTGCTGACCGTGATCTTCGCCGCCGGCGTCCCGGCGTTTTTTATCGGCGGTCGCCTCGCGGACCGGTTCCCCAACGTTCCGCTGTTATTGGGGTTGATCGCCGCGTTTACCCTCACACTAGTGACCCTGACCGTGGTGACCGGGCTCATCGCTCTCGTCATCGTAACCGTTGTTATGGGCTTTGTCGCCCACAGCTTCATCCCGGCGATCGATACGTACCTACTCTCCGCACTCCCGGACCACCACCGATCGAGCGCCTACTCGGTGTACTCAGGGATCTACATGATCGTCCAAGCGCTCGGAAGCACGAGTGTCGGATCGCTCACCGCCGCCGGTATCGCGTTCGATACGGTGTTTCAGGGCGGGGCCGGGGGACTGTTCCTGATCGTCGTCGGACTCACTGCTCTCCATCGACTAGATCGACTCCCGCGCGGCGGGCGACCGGCATCGAAAACGTCGGACTTTTGACTATTCGGGCGGAGTGATACATAATGGAGTACGTCCAGGAGCGGATCGCAACGCTCCACGATCTCACCGGCTACGTGCCCGACGCCCCGCTCGAACGGGCAGCCGTTGTCGTACCGATGACCGAGCGGGAGTACGCGACCCTCGCCGCCGAGCGGGTGCTTTCAGAACTAGAGGAACTGTCTCCGGGTGCCGTCATCGTACCGCTTCGGGCCTCAGCCGATCGGGTGCCGGCCTTCATCGACTGGCTCGAAAGCTTCGATCTCCGGCTCGAGACGTTGTGGTGTTCCGGCGAGCGAGTGCGGAATCTCCTCGACGAGAACGGATTGAACGGCGCGGCCGGGAAAGGCCGGGACGTCTGGCTCGCGCTGGGTATCGCCGCCGAGGAACAGCCCTACATCGTCTGTCACGATTCCGACACACGGAGTTATACGGGCGAATTTGTGACGCGGTTGCTTGCGCCGCTCGATCGAGGATTCGACTTCACGAAAGGATACTACGCCCGGGTCGAGGACCGCCAACTCTACGGCCGGCTGTTTCGGCTGTTTTACACGCCACTTGTGACCGCGCTTCGCGAACGTAGCGATGCGTCGATCCTCGAATACCTCGCCGCCTTTCGGTATGCGCTGGCCGGTGAATTCGCCGGAACACGTGAACTCATCCGGCAGTGTAACGTCGAACGTCGGTTCGGGCTCGAAGTCGGTATACTCGGGGATGCCTTCCGGACGGTCGGGATCGACGGGACCGTCCAGGTGGATCTGGGACGATACGAACACGATCACCGGGCCGTCGGCGGCCCGACCGGTCTCTCGGAAATGAGCGAGGACGTCGGTGCGGCGTTGTTGCGAATCGTCGAGGCCAATGGGGTTGATCCCGACTACGAAACGCTGCCGGAAACATACGAGCGGGTGGCAAACGACTACATCCAACAGTACGCCGCCGACGCCTGGTTCAACGGCCTCGACTACGATACGGACGCCGAACACGAGCAGGTCAGGATCTATACCGATGCGATCCGACCACCGGAAACGGACGATCGGCTGCCGCCATGGGCGGCCGCTCCGATCACGCCGGCGGAGGTCAGAACGGCGGCTCATGAGGACATCGAGACACTCTAGGCGTTCGACGACCGATGGACAGTGGATGGCGAGACAACGTCGGTCGGAACCCCACGACAGCCAATACAGTTTTCACCATAGCGGCGGCCCTCCCGACCGATGACACCGACCCACGACGAACTCGCCGGCATCGTCGATCTCTTCGGCGGGCTGACCCGCGCGCAACTCCGGGATGCGGTCGAAGAGCTGGCGTTCAAACAGGGCGAGTCGGTCGAACAAGGCGACCTCGATGACCGGATCGATCGAGCCTGTCGTGGGTATTATTTGCTGGCGGTGCCTGCCGAGACGATCAGTGACCGGCCGGACGAGGCGTCACCACTGCTCGTCCCGGGACCGGTCGCCCTCCCGTCGTTACCGACCTATGGTGAGGATCTCCCGCATATCATGGACCCGGATCAACAGCTCATTCCGATCGAGGCCAAAGCCGCCGCACTGCGGGAACAGCTCGAAGCCGACGTCCAGGCAGCGGTCGAAGACGAGGCGACGACACGGGCGGAAACTCTCCTTGATGTCTGTTATGCTGCCGAGTCGTGGGGACCGGTCGAGATCGAGGACCTCCAGCGGTCGTTGCAGGACCTTTTGGAGTGATTCCGGCGCCCGAGCCCGGGCCAATTAAGATACCGCATCACGTTGCTCCGCATGTGAAGATAGATCGGGTCGCCGATCATACCCCCCAATCGATCGACGATGCACGCCGGGAAGCCGCAGTACTGGCGCCGATCATCACACGGGACGACGAGGCATACATCCTCTTTACCAAACGCGCGGATCACCTCGGGGAACATCCGGGACAGATGAGCTTTCCCGGTGGGGGGCGTGAGCCGAGCGACGAGACGCTCATCGACACCGCTCTCCGTGAGGCCAACGAGGAGATCGGACTCCGACCGGAGGAGGCCGAGATCGTCGGACAGCTCGATGATATCACGACGATAACCGACTACGCGGTGACACCGTTCGTCGCCCGAATTCCGGATCGGGAATATGTCCCGGACGAACGCGAAGTTGCTGAGATCGCGGTGCTCTCGGTCGGCGATCTGACCGATGAAGCCAACTACGAGAACGAACAGCGTGACCATCCCCGCTACGGCGACATCATCGTTCACTACTTCCATGTCGATGATTACACCGTCTGGGGGGCAACGGGGCGGATCCTCGTTCAGCTGCTCGAACTGACGACTGATTGGCAGGCCCCAGAACGAATCGACCGCGTACTCGACACCGATCCGGATCTCTGAGGCCGGATAAGTGGACAAAGACACCTCGACACGAACGGCGATCAGCTGTCGGGGAGAGAGAACGACATCCTTTTGATGGGCTCTCCCGTTACTTCGGGCTACATGGTCGCACTCACGACGATGGATCGCGTTCCGCGTCTGTAAGTCGCATCGATACTGTTCTCAATTGACGACCGATCGAGTGCAACCCCGTCCCGTTCGAACCGATGGTGATCGCCGATGTTGAAGAGCCAGGGGGACATTACGGAAACAGGCCTCGATGCTGTCGCACTAAAACCGACGGAGTGTTGTCTCGAAGACGCCGTCGACCTCCCGATCGATCGGGTGACCATCGACTATGAAGGCGGCGACAATCTCCCGACCCGCGAAACACTTGATCGATTGGCGAAGAGTCTCGACGTCCGCGTGACGACGCCGGTTCGGGCCGGTGGATTCGATCCGCTCGGCGACGATCAGGCCTTCGATCGGCTCCCGAAATCGGTCGGTGTCATCGCCGTCGCCGGTCATCCGGCGTATCTTGATGAGAACGAACGGAAGCGAGCGATCGGGCCGCGGCTCGGTCCGGTGATCGACCGATACCCCGACGCCTGGGTCGGAACGGAGGGTATCGAGCGGCTCGCGCTCGCCACCGGGACGACGCAGTTCGAACTGCTCTCCCGACGGACCGAACGGGCCGTCGGTTCGTTGCGATCCGCGGGCTTCGACGGATCGATCGCGGTGTACGCGCCGACCGTTCCAACCAACGATGCGGATCGTATCCTCGATGCAGTCGGTGAGTACGTCGCCCGTCGCGGGCCGATCCGACGGGCACTTCCCGAGGATGCAGAGATCGACAGCGATGCCACCGGTCAGGCACGGTCAGTACTGCTGGACGGTGCGGACGATTACGCTCTCGTCGGCGAGTTGGCGGTGATCCGCGATCGAGTCAGCGCGCTGAAATCGGCCGGCGTCGATACGGTCGTCGGCTATCCGGCGGCGGGGCTCGAGTCGTTCCTGCAGTGAAGGCCATCCCGTCCGAACGGTGGGAGTGCTCACAGCGCCTTGACCTCCTCCCCCCGTCCTGAAGGAGGAGCTTTGCGCCTGTTAAGCGTAAGACGGGATAGCGCACTGCCGTTAGGCCGCTTCCGATTCGTCCGTCGACGGCTTGTCCGTGCCGGTGTCCCGTTTCGGAATCTCGACGTGGAGGGTGCCGTTCTCCCGGAGCGTCGCAGTGGCGTGTTCGGGGTCGACCAAGGCGTCCCGGGGGAGTTCAGCCTCACCATCGAGGGAGAGCCCCCGGCCGGGGAACCGCATCTCGAAGTTTTCGAAGTACTCCCGAAATCGATCGATCCGAACGAAGACAGTACCCCCGCTATATCGGACCTGGACATCGCTGGCGGTCGCCCCTGGCGCATCGAAGACGACCAGATAGGCGGCGTCGCTCTCGAGGATGTCGACCGGTAAGGGCGTAGTCTCTTGGATCCGGCTCGTGGCCCGCCCGACACTTTCGAGGACGGCGTTACCGACCGACCGACCGAGATCACGAAGCCGAACCATCGGGGTTGGATCGCTCATACGTTGATTTCTTCGAGATCTGACCCCCCACAGACCGGACAGGACAGCTCGCCAACGGCGTGGTCATCGGGTTTGTCGTAGGTATAGTGGTTCTCGAACATGTCGAGGAAGCAGTCATCGTCGAGGCACTTGACTTCCATCGTCGCAGGCATATCTATAGCTAACCAGCCTGCAGTTATCAATGATTGGTTTCGGGCAGTATCGAAGGACTGAAGCGACGGAGCCAGGAGTGATCGACAGTCGGGGGATATTGATCCAGTGAGCGGGGAGTGGCTATCGACAACCGCAATGTTTTGACCGTCAAGCCCGAAGCGGGATGTATGACCGACCCCGCAACGCTTGACGTCGTGCTGGTCGACGGCTATGTCGACGAACCGGCACACTTCGGGGTCCCACCATATATCTCGACGTACCCGCGGTTCACCGCCGGCGCGCTCGTCGATGCCGGGGTCGTCCGCGACCGCATCACCTACCACACCATCGACGAGCTCCGAGACGACCGTCGAAAGTGGGCCGATGTCGAGACCGCCGACCTCATGATCTACATCGGCGGGATGACGGTACCGGGGAAGTACGTCGGCGGTACGCCGGCCGAACCGGACGAGGTACGCGAACTCGCCTGGACCGCCGACGGAACGGCGCTGATGGGCGGGCCGGTCCGCTTCGGTGTCGGCGACCGAAACGAGGGCGCTTCGGACATGGAACGCCAGGACCTCGATTTCGACTTCGTCGCCAAGGGTGATATCGAGGCCGCGGCCCATGACCTCGTCCGATCGGGACTGGAGGGGTTCAACGACCGAATGCGCGACAACGAGGAACTCGATCGATGGGCCCGAGCCGGGAGTTTCATTATCGAACACCATCCCAATCATCCCGACTATCTGATCTGTGAGATGGAGACATCCCGGGGGTGTCCGTACCGGTGTTCGTTCTGCACCGAACCACTCTACGGGGCGGATCCGTCCTTCCGCCGGCCGGAATCGATCGTCGACGAGGTCGATCGACTCGCCGATCACGGCGCCCGACACTTCCGATTGGGCCGGCAGGCGGACATCCTCGCCTACGGCGGCGATGGCGAGAAGCCAAACCCATCAGCGCTTCGTGAACTCTACGGCGGGATTCGCGAGGTCGTACCGGATCTCGGGACACTCCATCTGGATAATATGAATCCCATCACGATCGTCCGCTGGCCGGAGCGATCCCGCGAAGGAATCCACATCATCGCTGAACACAACACGCCCGGTGACACAGCCGCCTTCGGTCTCGAAAGCGCCGATCCGCTCGTCCAGGAGGAGAACAACCTCAACGTCACCGCCGAGGAGTGTTTCCAAGCCGTCAAAATCGTTAACGAGGAGGCAGGCTGGCGCCCGAACGAACGACCCGACGCCCCCTACGACGAGACAACCGGCGTGACGCGGCTCCCGAAACTCCTACCGGGAATCAATCTGGTCCACGGGCTGAAGGGCGAACGCGAGGAAACCTACGAGCATAACAAACGCTTCCTGCAGCGCGTCTACGACGCCGGCCTGTTGCTCCGACGTGTGAACATTCGTCAGGTGATGGCGTTTCCCGGCACCGAGATGTCCGACACCGGCGCCGACATCGCCAAGGCCCACAAACGGGAGTTCAAACACTACAAGCGGGAGATCAGAGAGACCATCGACAACCCGATGCTCGAACGGTTGGCGCCCCCCGGAACGGTCCTCCCGGATGTCCACCTCGAATACCACGAGGACGGGACGACCTTCGGTCGACAGCTCGGGACGTATCCGCTATTGGTCGGCATCCCCGGTGAACGCACGCTCGGGGCAACCATCGACGTCGCGATCGTCGACCACGGCTATCGCTCGGTGACTGGTGTTCCCTACCCGCTCGATATCAACGCGGCATCGATGCAGGAGCTGACCGCCATCCCCGGTATCGGTGACCAGCGCGCCGGCGATATCGTCGTCAACCGACCGTACGCGTCACTGGACGAGATCAGCGCCGACGTCGATCTCACGGCATTTACCACCGCTAATCCCCCGGAAAGCGCCGACTGACCGGCTCAATGGCTGATAGCGGGACCCACAGTCGAGAGGGATCGATGGTTTTCCGCGAACGAATCATTCAACACGGGGAGCGCGTCTCAACGATACTATGAACCGTCGTGAGTGGGCGTTCGGGCTGACGATCGCTGGCGTCCATGGCGTCGATCACCTCCTCAAACGGCTCTTTCCGCCGTTGGTTCCCATCTGGGGGGTCGTCTTCGGCTTCCCGTTATGGAAACTCGGGGTGTTGATGGGGGCACGGACCTTCGGGTCGGCGATCGGCATGACGCCGATGGGGCATCTCTCGGATCGATACGACCGGCGGCTGCTCCTGCCGGCCGGGTTCGCGGTGATCAGTCTCGGCGTGGTGGCGGTCGCCGCCGTGCCGCTGTTAGGTGTGCTCGAATTCGAACTTATCCTGGGAGGGTACACCGCGAGCGGTGAGTTCCTCGTGATGTTGTTGGCCCTGTTCGCGACCGGGTTAGGCTCAAGCGTCGTCCATCCGACGGGCTATCCGCTGATCACTGCAAACGTCCACGAGGAGTCGAAGGGCAAGATCCTGGGACTGTGGGGAAGCGCTTCAAAATTCGGTGACGGCGCCGCACCCGCACTCGTCGGTGCGCTACTCATCGTATTGAGCTGGAACTGGATCCTCGCGATCATCGGGATCGTCGGGATCGGCTATGCGGCCGCGCTGTTCGTGTGGTTGGGTCGATTCGAGACGAAACCCGCCGGGAAAACGGACGATGAGACAACCGACGACGATGTCTCGGTAGCGGATCGAGATAACCGCGAGTATCTCTACCCGTTCATCGCGGTCTTTGCGTACTTCGTGATCGCGATCATGGCGGCCGGCGGGGTCAACGTCTTCCTACCGGAGTTCATCACGAGCACCTACGGCTATCGATTCTCGATCGCCGGCATGACCCTGACCCCGGAATCGACTGCAAGCTTCTACTACTCGGCGTTGTTGATCATCGCCGGTGTAGCCCAACTCGGAACTGGTGAGTTGGCCGACAGATACGATAAGCGCTCGCTGATCGTCGTCTATCTGGGCGTGGCGACCGCGACGCTGATCGCGCTGGCGACTGTCTCGTTGTCGCCGGTGATGCTGTTCATCGCGTTGGTCGTATTGGGTACGAGCCTCTTCGGGATCAACCCGGCCCGAGACGGCCTTGTCAGCGATATCACACCACCCGAGCGGGAGGGCCGGACGTTCGGCTACATCTGGACGGGTGCGTTGTTGGCGAGCTCGGTCGCCCCGGCTCTAATCGGCTACGTGGGTGATGTCGCCGGGCTGCGGACCGCCTTCCTCATCCTCGCCGGCGGGATCCTCCTCTCTGCGATCCCGATCTTGCTGTTGATGAGCGACCGGATATACGTGCGTGTCGATGAGACAGCGACCGTCGAAGCCGATTGACGGCGGGGTCCCGACTAGTCGACCGAGTACAGTCTGGGAAAAAACGAGCGGAGACTGGCCCGTTACTCGAACGTCTCCTCGATGACCTCACCGACCGCGAAGTTGGACTTGACCTCGTTGATTTCGACTTTGACACGATCGCCGACCTCGGTATCGGGGACGATGATGACGTAGCCCCGTTCGACCCGGGCAATACCGTCACCCTGTTTGCCGATATCTTCGATTTCCACATAGCGGACTTCGCCCTCCTCAACGGGTGGTTGTGGCTGGGATGGTGCTGTCTCAACGTCGCCGTCCCCCTCATCGGCCGCTTGCTCACGAGAGATGAGTGCAACCCGGTAGACGGTGTCGGGCTCGACCGTCCCGTTTTCGACCTCCCGTCTCGGGATAGATACCACGTACTCGTCGTCCTGGCGGGAAACCTCGGCGTTGAACAGACAAAGGAGTTGATCGGAGATTTCCATCAGTAGCGCCTCCGCACGGGGACTCAACTGCCTGCGTATTAGGCCTATCGGGGAGTTCAAGCCGCACAAACGCCCATCCGACGGATCGATGGCTTACCAGGGAGTGCCGTCAGGTCGTTTCTGACCCTCCGAATCGTGAACGACAGTCTCATCGAGGTCGGGATCGGCCGGTTCGTAGTTATCACGGACGCCGATAGCTTCCTCGAGCTCCCGGATCGCCCGTTCTTTGAGCGTTTCCGCCAGCGCTTCGGCATCCTCGCGCGCGATATCCCGACCCAAGCCCTCACACTCATGGGCCCGGACCGGTCCTTCCCGATCGACAACCCCACCCATCGGCTCAGTGGTGCCAAGGCCACCATCCTGCTCTTCCAGTAGCGAGCCGACGGAAAACGGGTAGGTCTGACAGATCAGCGGATGATCGCTGTGGATCCGACACGCGCCGGTCCCATCATCGGCCTCGGCGTAAAACGTACAGTCGCCACAGCCATCGGTGGCGAGGGCCCATTCGAACGTCTCACCGGCGTCATCCTCGTCGAGACCGAACGGCATCGGCCGAGCGACATCCCGCCAGTCGTAGCCCTTCTCGGTGATCGATCGGATTTCATCGGGAAAGACAGTAGCGGTATGAGGATCGTTCACCTCGCCCTTACAACACCCACCACAGCGGGTACACTCGAAGCCGATCGTCTCGATCGCCGTCGCTAATTCCGCGACATCGAGTGCCTGGGCCCGTTCGAGTTCGGCTTCGAGGTGGTCCATGGACGGCGTTGGACAGCCGGTCGCAAAAGCCCGTCGGGGGATTCACGGTTCGCCCGGAGAGGCTCGCTGGCCATCCCATCGAACGGTCCCCTCGACGGCGAGTTTCTCGAGGTGGGCCCGTACGGTCCGTTCGGCGAGGTCCCGAACGCCCGAGAGATCCTTCTCGTAGGCCGCGGTTACGATGGTATCCGGCGTCTCGGCGCCATCGGCGACCGCGTCGGCGATCCGGCGTTCGCGATCCAGCCGGTGGGCGATCAGGCGAGCAAGCGTCGTCCGGCTTTCCGTGATCACCGCACCATGGCCCGGATACAGCTTCTTGAGGCCCCGAACGTGGAGTCGCCGGAGGCTCGTCAGATACGCACGCATGTCGCCGTCCTCGGGACCGACGAATACGCTGCCAGTATCGACGGCCAGATCGCCGACGATCGCGCTATCATTCGCCAGTAGGGAGACGTGATCCGGCGCGTGGCCAGGCGTCACGAGGACAGTCATCGGGCCGATGGCATCACCGGGTCGGAACGTCCGATCGGGCGGCTGTCCCGTGGCAGTCCTGAACCGATCAACGCGGCCGGCTAATCCCCAGACGGTCATATCAAACATCGCGGCGTACTCCCAAACGGCGCCGACGTGATCGGCGTGGGTGTGCGTCACGACCAGGTGATCGGGTGGCTGTTCATGGAGACGAGCCGTCAGTGCATCCGTTACGGCGGCGGGATCGACGAGCACGGTTGCGGTACCGGAAACCAGATACGCGTTCGTCGCGCCGGTCGGTGCCCGTGTCTCGACGGGGATCGAGAGCCGTTCGATTGTGATGGCTGTCCCATCTGGCCGGTCTGAGCTAAAGGTTTCGCCGTCGCCGGTCCGAATATCTCACCGCAACGACGCCCCGTGGATCCTGCACCTATTTTGGTCTGCGTAGTTATGTCAGCGATATGGCAACGATCCCCGACGAGTTTCGGGACCTCCTTGACGGCAGGGCGTTCGCGAATTTTGCGACGAAGATGCCTGATGGCAACCTCCACGTAACACCCGTCTGGGTTGGCTATGACGGTGAACACGTGCTCATCAACACAGCCAAGGGGCGCCAAAAGGACATCAACGTCCGCCAGGACCCGAAAGTCGGCATGTCGATCCTCGATCCGGACGATCCCTATCGCTATCTTTCGATCCAGGGAAAGGTCATCGAGATCACCGAGGAGGGTGCCGTCGATCACATCGACGAACTCGCTCAACAGTATATGGACATCGAGGAGTACCCCAACCACGGCGAGGAGATGGGCCCGCGGGAGATCATCCGGATCCGCCCGGACACGGTCATGACGAGCGGATAGCGCCGTCAGCACAAACCCGGATATCGACCCTCTCCACAGCGGTTGCCGGGCTATCCCAGCCTGGGTAATCACCGACCGAGAGGTTTCAGTATGGTTTTATCCCTCCCCGGGCAATCCTCGATCCAGACTGTGAGAGGCAGGGAGTGGTACCAGTCGGACGACATCGCCGAATCCTACGAGGACAAGCGGTTCTCGCGGGGCGGGCGGCTCATCGATCGACGCGAAAAGCGGGCGGTACTCGATGCCGTCGGCCCGGTCGAGGACAAACGAATCCTCGAGGTCGCGTGTGGGACCGGCCGGTTCACCGTCATGCTCGCCGAGCGCGGCGCCGATATCATCGGCCTTGATATCTCGACGCCCATGCTCGCCGAGGGACGTCAGAAGGCCCAGGCGGCGGCCGTCGACGATCACCTCGAATTCATGCGGGGGGACGCCGCACGGTTGCCATTCCCGGACGATCATTTCGATACGGTCTTTGCGATGCGGTTTTTCCATCTCGCGGACACGCCGGCACGATTCCTGTCGGAGATGCGACGGGTATCGAACGAACAGGTGTTTTTCGATACGTTCAACGCCTTCAGTGCACGTTCGATCTACAACTGGTTGCTGCCGATGGGATCACATCTCTACGATCGCGGGGAGATCGATCGGCTGCTTGCCGATGTACAGCTGGAACTCATCGACGATAACCACGACTTCATCGCCCCCTACGGACTCTACCGGAAGTTACCGGATTCGGTCGCATCGCCCGTTCGGAATGTCGATACGGCGATCGGGCGCACTCCATTTGGGCGATACCTGGCATCAGTTTCCTACTGGAACTGTCGCGTCTGAGGGCTGCCTTCTACAGCGAGAGAGTCCTGCCGTTCGAACATGGAGATAGCAACTCGGGAAAAGTGGATATGGGTTGAAGCGGATACTTAATCCAAGCATACCACGCCTCTCACGAGGTCCGACGGCTTGCGTGCAAACCGGAGTACGCCCTTGAGGCGGAATGTTGCCTTCGTCGGTGTCGGGACGGTCCCGACCCGAGCGCGGGGAAACCCCGGTTTTACGCCGGGGAGGATGTCATTGCTTGCCAGTCGACCTCATAGGTGTGTTCGTCCCGACGTGCTTTTCAGGGCAGTCGGAGTTTGTAGAGTATGGACCTGTCCGTCGTCGTGCCGACGCTCAACGGCCGGGACCGTCTGGCGTCGGCGATCAATGCCCTCGGCACTCTCCAGCCGGATGTCGAGGTCATCGTCGTCAACGGCCCTTCTACGGACGGGACAACCGGGATGATCCGCGATCGGGATGATATCGATGCGCTGATCGAACTCGCCGACCGCAACGTCAACGCCGCCCGTAATGCCGGTATCGTGGCCGCAAGCGGGGACAAGATCGCCATCGTCGATGAACGAAGCGTCATCACCGACGGATGGTTCGCCGGTATCGCGACAGCGTTCGAGGGCGGTGCCGACGCCGTTACAGGACCGATTCACCGGCGGTTACGGGTCGGTATGGAAACGAGTGCACCTGAGCGACGGCGGATCGGTGGACAAGAAGTCACCTATATCGACGGGGGCAACGCCGCGTTCACCCGAGAGGCCATCGAGGCTGTCGATGGGTTCGACGAGTACCTCGAGATCGGGGGGGCTCGCGACATCTCCCACCGGTTGGCAACCAGGGGCTTCACCGTCGCGTGGGAGTCCCAAGCCGTCGTCGAACGTGAACGGTCGGCCGCCGACGGGGGCCACGCCGACTGGGGCGGGAAATACCGATCGCTCGCCTACCGGCTCGCGAAGAACTACGGACTCCGGCTGACGGTCCTCGCTCGAATATGCCGCCACGCCATCGGCGACGGCATCAGGACGTTACGGCATGTAGTCGAGGGCGAAGGGCTCCCCTCGAAGTGGCTCGGTGACGGACGGGACGTCGTCACCAACGCCTTCCGAGGGACACACGATGGACTTCGGGCACGGGCTCAGGATCCCGAACGACACAATCCCTATGGCCTTTCGTCCCGGGATGACCGAGCGATCAAACGCTACGACTGGCGTTGACTCGCATCCGCACTGAGCTGCGGGACGACTCGGGTCGCGTTTTTCGCGAATGCCTTCCGCATCGCGTCTTCGGAGATATTGAGCGTCAACAACTCCATGACGGCGACGTTCGGATGGACGTCGGGTGCCCCACTGCCAAAGAGGATCCGATGTGGGTACTCCAAGAGCGCCCGTTCAAGCAGATCGCGGTAGCGGACGACGCTGGTGTCGAGATAACATTCGTCATAGCTATCGAGGAGATCGATCGTCGTCGACATATAATCACGTCGAAGTGGATAGCCGCCGAAATGGGCGATGATCACCGGAAACGAACGATCGAGTAGGGTCGCCTCGACGGCCGCCGGCGGAAACCCCTCACCGACATGGACCAACACCGGCAGTCCCACCTCGGCAAGCGTTTCGAGGACGGCCTCGCCCGGCAATCCATCTCGGAGAGGATCGAGCTTGAAGCCGGCAAACCGGTCGTCGTAGCCGTACCGTTCGACGTCAGTCGGATCGGTATGCTTCTCCTCCCGGGAGGCAGTGAGGTTCTTGAGTTTCGCGACCGGGGTGTCGGATGGATCACGGGGACCGTTGAGCCGGGCGAACGCGATGAACAGTCGGTCAACCGCGTGGCGTGCGACCGTATTGTTCGCTCGAAGGTATCCGCCATCGGAGTACCCTGGAAACACCACCGATCGGATGATGCCGGCCTGGCGCATCTCCCGCTCGAGCCGTTCGGGGGTTGTCGGCGGACCATGGGCCTCGACCACGTCACCGGTCGGGCCCGTATCGAGACGGGCGTGGACGTCGACGACGCGAAAGCCGTGCTCCAACTCGAGCATCCCTGACAGGTTGGCTTCGCCCGGGTGAATATTATACTTTTGACCGGATGACCAGTAGCCAATACGTCGACGACGGTAAGCTACTACCGGTGATTTATAAAGTTTCCCTACCCCACCCCTCAATCGCCGCGGTAAAATTCCGACGCCTGGTAGTGATTCACACCCCCGATCGGACGCGATACTTTTATATAGACGTGCAATCTTCCTTCAAAGTGATCACATATGTCTGCACAGATGGGTGGACAGCCCGTTTTCATTCTCAGCGAGGACAGCCAGCGGACGCAGGGCCGTGATGCTCAAGAATCGAACATCAATGCCGGGAAGGCCGTTGCCCAGTCGATTCGGACGACGCTTGGACCCAAAGGGATGGACAAGATGCTCGTCAGTGATGGCGGGGATGTCGTCATCACCAACGACGGCGCGACCATCCTCGGCGAGATGGACATCGAACATCCAGCGGCGGAGATGATCGTCGAGGTCGCCGAGAGCCAAGAGGAGGAAGTCGGTGACGGGACGACGACCGCCGCCGTACTTGCCGGCCAGCTACTCCAGAAGGCCCAGAACCTCCTCGACGACGATGTACACCCCACGACGATCGTCGAGGGATACTACGAGGCCGCCCAGCTCGCCAAGGAGGTCATCGACGACCTCGCGATCGGAGACATCGACGACGAGATCCTCACCCGCGTCGCCGCCTCCTCGATGACCGGGAAGGGGACCGGCGACGTCGACGCCGAGACGCTCGCGGAAGCGGTCGTCAAGGCCGTCCGGCAGGTCGAGCGCGACGACGGCAGCGTCGACAAAGATGATATCCATATCAACACCCGCGTGGGCGCCTCGTCGGGCGCGACCGAACTGATCGAGGGCTTCGTCCTCGATGAGGAACCCGTCCACGACAACATGCCTCGGTCGGTCGAGGACGCCTCAGTCTTAGTGCTCGATGAGGAACTCGACATCAAAGAGACCGAGATCGATGCCGAGTTCAACATCACCGACGTCGATCAGTTCAACGCCGCACTCGAATCCGAATCCAACGAGCTCCAAGGGTACGCCGACGACCTCGCCGAGGCCGGCGTTGACGTGGTCTTCGCCACCGACGACATCGCCGATCGCGTCGCCAACTACCTCGCCGAGTACGGTATCCTCGCCTTCGAGGACCTGAGTGACGATGACGCAGGCTCGGTCGCGAAGGCAACCGGCGCCTACCGCGTCGGGACGATCAAAGACCTCGAATCCGACGACTTCGGCTATGCCGAATCCGTCTCCGTCGAGAAGTACGGCGACGACGAACTGGCCTTCGTCGAGGGCGGTGCCGACGCCGAATCCGTAACGCTGTTCGTCCGTGGCGGAACCGAACACGTCATCGATGAGCTCGAACGTGCCGTCCAGGACGCCGTCGACGTTGTTGTTACCGCTGTCGAATCCGACGAGGTCGTCCCGGGTGCCGGCGTGGCTGAGGTCAAGATCTCGAGCCACGTCCGCGCCGAAGCCGCCGGTGTCGAGGGTCGCAAGCAGCTGGCCGTCGAGGCCTTCGCCGACGCCGTCGAGGTTATCCCACGGACCCTCGCCGAGAACGCCGGCATGGATCAGATCGACGCACTCGTTGACCTGCGTGCCGCCAACGAGGACGGCATGGCCGGCATCGTCGCCGAGGGCGAAACCGGCGAGATCAGCGACCCGATCGAATACGGCGTCTACGATCCCGCCGCAGTCAAGCGCGAGGCCATCGAGTCGGCCACCGAGTCCGCCACGATGATCGTCCGCATCGACGACGTCATCTCCGCCGAGTGACGAGATCGACCGCTGTGGATTCGAGCTGATCGACGACGAAATCCAAACTACACTGATTTCTTGCGGGCTGTACGCCGCTACAGCGGTTGCTATCGAATCACAGCGAAACGTCTTCATACTGCACGAGAACTCGAACTGTCAGCTCCCCCGACAACCCAGGTGAGTCGATTAGCTGCCGTTCGAATCGCTGCGGTTGACCTGCTGGAGCCGGTCGACGCCGCCGACCTCCTGGATGACTTTGACGACGGGGTCGGGGACGAGCACCTCCCAATCCTCGTCGTGGATCATCCGTTCGCGGACTTCAGTACCCTCGAGGACATCGCGGTCGAACATGGGCGATTGGCGGACTTCGACGCCGGCTTCGTTGAACAACTGGATCACCAGCGGGTTGTTCGAGTATGCGATATCGAAGTCCGGACACATGCTCTGGACGTGACTCACCCAGACAGCATTGCGCTCGATATCCTCGATCGGGACCGCGTAGGTGACTAGATCAAGGTCGACCAGCGACTTCGTGATCATCATGATCCGCTCGCCGGCGGTGAATGGATCATCGGTCAGATGGGATCGGTCAGCGCTGCCGACGGCGACGATCAGTTCATCGACCTCCTCGGCGATGGTCCGGACGACATTGTGGTGGCCGTCGTGATAGGGCTGGAACCGGCCGATGTAGACGCCTCGAGTCATATCCGATTCACACGGCACTCTTTTATAAGGGTGGCGGGTTCGGAAAACCGACAAAATCGGACGACTGAGCCGTCTTATCGGCCGACTATCGCGGACGATAATAGGGAGAAAGTATATCAGGCGCAAGTCCTACCGGACTAGTACCGATCAGGTTCTATGAGCAACCATAGAGAACGACGCGAGTCTCCCGAT
>JBDGPX010000078.1:3632-16929 GCA_042219475.1 Halobacteriales archaeon | reverse complement strand
ACTTCCCACGCTGAACTCACCGAGAATCTATGATTATCTCTGCTGATCCCTATGAATTCAGTCGTCGGCCGCAGCCCGTTCGCCCAACAGCCCGCCGAGTTTGCTGCGATCAGCCGCCGGGTACGCATCGCGGCTGTGGGTGATCCCGTGTCTCGCCCAGATGCTTGCCGTCTCAAGTGAGATCGTCACCGGATCGATGAACGGGACATCGAGGGTATCGTTGATCCGGTCATGCACCTGCATGAACGCCAGGCTCATACACCCGGGGACTAGCGCCTGGGCACCGTCCTCCTCGACGGCAGCCGTCCCGACTTCGATCATGTCCTCGACCAGCTCATCCGAGCTGTGATCGATATCGAGTACCGGTGCGTCGACGACACGCACACTGGCGATCTGATCGGCAAGATGATAATCGTGGAGCTGTCGTTCGGTCATCGGGACGGTCGAATCGAGGATCGTCAGACAGCTGAACTTATCCGCCAGCTGGGTCGCTGTATAGAAGGACGCCTGGGCGGGCCCGACGACGGGAGCGTCGGAGAGTTCCCGCGTCCCGGCGAGTCCCGGATCACCGAAACAACCGATGACGAACGCATCGAAATCGTCCTGGTACTGCTCGACGAGCTGAAGAAGGCCGACCGCGGCCCACTCCTCCTCGACGGCGTTTTCGATCGAAAGCGGGCCGCTGCCCGCCTCGATAACCGAGACGTCGGCGGCCACGAGATCGTTAGCGATACGTTCACGACGTGTCAGTTCCTCGTCGTCGAGGCCGACACCGGGAACGAGGTATGCGATCGCTACCATACCTGGATCGACGGTCGCCGCCAGCATAAACATCGGTGTCGAGCCTTCAAGGGGAAGGTTCAATGCGCCGGATCACTGGGAGCGTAGTATGGCCGATCGGTCGACAGACCATCGTCTCACGGTCTTTCTGGTAGTCGTGGCGTGGTCGTTTCTGTTCTATGCCCGCCGTGATTTCTCGCCGTTCGAGTTTCGAGTGGCGCTTGGAACGCTGGGACTGATTACCGCCGGATTCATCGCCAGTCGACTGATCGAATACCGCTCGGAGTGATCGCCCGCTCCAGACAGTCATCAGCCGCCGGCCCACGGGACCCCTTGTCAGTACGTTCGCCGGTCCGACGGCATCGAAATCGCTGGCCCTGCCTGTATCGGATTCCTCAGGTCGTCGGGAGCTCCCGGCGGAGTTCCTTGAGTTCGTGGACGACGGCGTTCCGGGCTCGTTTGAGGTGTGTCCGCTGAAACTTGTAGTCGTTACCCTCCAACGCCGGGAGATTCGTCGCCGGGACGAGCGACGGATACGGAGGACGGGTCGTCGCTGGATCCTGTTCGAACTGCCCCTCGCTGGTGAAATCCAACCGGACGAGCCCGCGAGAGAGGGCCTTCATCGTCTCGGTCGCGGTGCCGGCGTCGATCGTTCCGGTATCGACAGCATCATAGAACACCGTAACGGCGTCGTCGAGCGCATCCAGCTCCTCGCGGATCGGTGAGAAATCGAAGTGGCCGCCAGCCTCGTCGGCGTAGTCGGCGATGGACTCCTTATGCCGAGCGATCGTATGCCGGAAGTCAAGCGGAGGGATCGGTTCGTTTAACAGCCGCTTGATCGCGGTGACATAGATTCGAATATCCCGGACCAGGACATCCGGATCGGCCTTATCGAGGGTATCCGTTGAGAGGTGCCACGCGTTTGAGTTCCCGCCACACCCGCCGACCGGATGATAGCCCCTGGCCTCCCGAACCTCGGTTGGAATGTTCGATGACAGCATGAACAGCCCGGTGATCCCGAGGTTGTTAAACGAGTAATCGCCGGCCCGCACCGGCCGATTCTCCTCGGCGTCTTTCCCACAGACATCCGCGATCGCCGAGCGTGCGAGGTCGTCGGCCTCCGGCATCCACATGACCATATCCTCGAACTCGGTCGCATCGGCGGTTCCCGGCGAATCCATGTTGAGGTGGGCGATACACCGATCGACAAGAACGTGGGCGAACTCGTCGACGAACCAGGTGCTCCCAGCATACCGGCCGGTCGAATGTCCGGGCCACCAGGCGACCCAGAGGTCGCGATGGAGCTGGTCACGGTGTTCGTTGAACACCCGAGCGGTTTCGAGCAGCCCGGCGTCGCCGGTAGCGTTGTCGGTGATCCCCACGTACCAGGAGTCGTAGTGGCCATGCAGTAACACGAAATCGTCTTCGTCCGGCGCCGCTTCACCCGGGATGTGTGCGACGACGACCGGGCATTCGAACCAGTCGGTAGTGAGATCGGCGTTGACCTCGACTTGTAGCGGTTGCCCGCCGGTCGCCAGCTCGACCAGTCGATCGCCGACGGTTCGTGAGACGTTCGCGATGATGATCCCCGGGAGCTTGTCGGTCTCGTCGGGGTCGGGTTGAGCCCCCCAGATCGGGGTGGCGATCCCCTCATGAGGTTCATCCGGATGGGGATGGATCCCGATAAACGCCTTCGCCCCCGCGTCCTCGAGTTTGCGGATCGTATCGATGGCGATACTCATCGTTTCGAGGACGACGATTTTGTCCTCGAGATTCTGATCGATCTCACCGATCCCGCCCGAGAGAACATCATCCATCGACTCGGCCTCCGGTGCTTCGACGTAGACGACCTCGCCGGAGACCGTCCCACTTTCCGAAAAGGAGATCGTCTTGACCGCCTCGAACTCCTCCTCGACCGGTGTCGTCGCACGGAGGGTCGCCTCATGGGGGATCGACAGCCACAGCTCCGGATCGTATCGCTCATGTTCGATGCCGTGGGCCTGAAGACGATCAGTAATATATCGGGCGGCGGCCTCCTCATCGTCCGATCCCGAAACGCGTTCGAGTTCGGAGAACGCCTCGACGAGGGACCAGGGTTCGTCCGCCGAGATCTCGTCATAAAGCGTCCGCTCGAACGCATCGAGTGGCGGCTCCTCACGTTCATACAGCGCGTAATCTTCGATAGCCATACAGGCTCCTCGACCGGGGAGATCGACTAAGCTCTTTGGCTCGATTCCCGGTAGTGCTGACCGCCGGGGGTAGCTCTATACACCCATCAGTCGAAGGCCATCGTATGCGAGCGGCCCATATCACCCGACCTGGCGATCCCGAGGAGGCACTCGATATCGTCGACATCGAGACGCCGGATCCAGGGCCTGAGGACGTCCGCATCCGGGTCGAAGCCGTCGCTCTCAACCATCTGGACGTGTTCGCCCGCCGTGGCCATCCAGAGGAGGACGACGAGTTCCCGAAACGGACCGGTTGTGATATCGCCGGTGTCGTCGATGCCGTTGGTGACGAGGTCACCGACTGGACGACCGGCGACGAAGTCGTGGTCTATCCGGGGGTCACCTGTGGAATCTGTGAATACTGTCTGAACGGGGAACACACGATGTGCCACGATTACCGAATCATCGGCGAGGATCTCCCCGGCGGATTAGCGGAGTATGTCACCGTGCCGGCCTGGACCCTGGAGTCGAAAGCGCCCTCGCTGGATTGGCCCCACGCGGCCGCCTGGCCGGTCACGTTCACGACAGCCTGGCGGATGATCGTCACAACTGGCGAGCTGCGCCCGGCTGAGACCGCCCTAATCCTCGGGGCCAGCGGTGGCGTCGGCAACGCCGCCCTTCAGATCGCTGACCGGATCGGGGCGACAACGTATGCGACCACGTCAACCGATGAGAAGGCCGTTAAGGTCGCCGAGTGGGCCGATGAGGTGATCGATTACACGACCGAGGATTTCGCCGAACGGGCCAGGGCTCTCACCGACGGTCGTGGGGTCGATCTAGTCGCCGATCACGTCGGACAGGCGACCTGGCAGACGAGTATCGACAGTCTCGCAATGGATGGCCGCATGGTTATCTGTGGCGCCACCAGCGGCGCGGATCCGGACATCGACATCCGATCGGTGTATCAATGGCACCGGCAGATCCGCGGGGCCCCAATGGGGAATCGACAGGACTTCCGCGATGTCTATCGGCTGATTGCCGACGGCGATCTCAATCCACAGATCGACCGCGTACTGCCCTTAGAGGTGATCGCTGAGGGTCACCGCGCGATCGAGGATCGGGATGTATTCGGCAAAATCGTGATCCGACCACAGCAATGAACTCGCTGAATCGGAGGTGTCGATGGCCCCTCCCCGGTCACGATGTGATCGAATAGAAACTGATCCAAAGTACTTCGACGGTTCAACTGTAACGACTCGCTAATGACTGCGCCCGGGGAGGAAATCGAGTCGACGTTTCTCACCCAGCGACAGGTAGAAGTCCTCTCGTTACGAGGCGAGGGCTTGACGCAGGAAACGATCGCCGACCGGCTTGGCACCTCCGTGCCGAACATCAGCTCGATCGAACGATCGGCGAAACGGAACATCGAGAAAGCAGAACAGACCGTCGCGTTGGCTCGGATATTGCGCTCTCGAGTCAGCTTCACCGTCGAGGCCGGGACGGATCTCCGAAATCTCGTCGATACGATCTATCGTCGCGGCGACGATACCGACACCCGGGTCGACTATACGGATCCGGAACTCTCCGCCCACCTCCACGACCAGCTTGAAGCGCACATCGAGGGCCGTCAGCTCACGACCGACGTCGAGATCGGCCTAACCACCGAGGGGGAGGTGTTACTGTTTCCGGTTACGGGGTCGACGGCGAGACGGTAAGTGGCCCCAAAGGTTAACCAAATATGGCTAGAACCGACCTGTACGTTTAACTCGCTTCGACTAGAACGATCGGTCAATGCTTGTCGATGCCTTCGGTCGGGAAACCACCGGTGTTCGGATCTCCTTGACTGACCGGTGTAACTTCGACTGTGTCTACTGTCACAACGAGGGGCTTGGCGATACTCGAGGCCCGATGGACGCCCAAGACAACGAAATGACGACCGAGGATATCGTTCGGTTTCTCAAGGTCGCCGCCGAATACGATATCGAGGCGGTGAAATTCACGGGTGGGGAGCCGATGTTACGCCAAGACCTCGAGGCGATCATCAGGCGAACGCCCGAGCAGATGGAGGTTTCGATGACGACCAACGGCACGTTTCTTCCTGGCCGGGCCGAAGATCTCGTCGACGCCGGTCTCGATCGGGTCAACGTCTCCCAGGACGCGCTTGAACCCGAGGCTTTCGCGGAACTGACCAAATCCGGAGCCTACGACCGTGTTCTGGAAGGTGTCGAAGCCGCACTGGACGCCGGGCTTGACCCGGTGAAGCTCAACATGGTCGTCTTCGAACCGACCGCCGGCTACGTCCCGGAGATGGTCGAACACGTTGCGGCCAACGACGGGTTGCAACTCCAGCTCATCGAGTACATGCCCGAACTCGCCGGTCACCCCGAGTGGGCGATCGACATCGATCGCGTCCACGGCTGGCTCGAAGAGCAGGCCGATCGGATCGAACACCGCGAGATGCATGACCGACGGCGCTACTGGGTCGATGGCGGAATGGTCGAAATCGTCGATCCGGTCGGCAACGAGGACTTCTGTGCAAATTGCCACCGGGTCCGGGTGACCCACGATGGCTATCTCAAGGGCTGTCTCAACCGCAACGACGATCTCCGTTCGATGGGCGAGATGACCACTCAGGAGATTCGGACCGCTCTCGAGGAAACCGTCGCTGAACGCGTGCCTTACTACGGCGAGTACATGATCAAAAACGACGATGGTCAGTGGGAAGTCAACGACCGGTATATGGATATCGAAGGCGATCGGGCACCGTATACGTATTCAGACTGAGTACGCTCGTAAGCGTCGAATCAGATCTTCTTCGATAATCAGGATTCGTCCGTGTTGGTTAGCTCAAGGATCGCCAGCCGTGAACTGCCATCAATTCCGGTGATCGGTTTGATCTCTCCAAAAACATAGAATGTACTGGGACAATATCATCAAATTCCTAATAGTATAATATAAAATCACTTGTATAAATGTATAAAATATATTTCGGTTAATTTTATATATTTTATATACTTCAGTATCTGTTAGCGGAGCGCCGTACTGACGGTCATAGCGCTGGTGGTACTGGCACCGGCCCTGGGGACAACGGTCGTTGCTCAGGAAGGTCCGTCGACGACACTTACGGGTGCGACCATAACTGCTGAAGCTGGGCAGGGCACGACAACGGTGGAAGCTACGTATCGGATTAAGGTAAGCGGTAGTGGGACGTTGAGCAACGTCAAGGGTCAGCTGTGGAAGTTCTCGGGGCGAGAAATAAACCAAGACAGCATCGAGACAAGCGTAAACGGTGAATCCGTTCAGCCGGACGTGACGGATAACGGACGATACCTCACGGTATCCGTCCCGGTCGATGGCATTCAGGCCGGGGAAACGGTGACCCTGGAAGTATCGTACACGGTCAGCGAACCAAGTGACAGGCTGCGGACGCCGATCTTCGTTCCAGACGCCCCAACGGAGGGGCAGAACGAAGTCGTCGAAATAACGTTGCGATTGCCGTCGGATCAGACGCCTCAGGGTGACGTATTCCCCAAGGCCACATCCGTCGATGGCAACGTCGTTAACTTCGACTTGCTGCACGTACCGGGAAGCATCGTAGTGAGTACGAGCGGCGGCTTGCCCTTGCAGAGTTTTGCGGCCATCGCTGGGATACTCATCGTCCTCGCGTTCGTCGGATACTGGTACCGGTACGAACGGACTGGGCTCGAGCAACCAGGAGGTGTTTAAACCATGGGACTCGCAGCAATGTTCGCCGGCTTCATCGGCATCGGACTATTGATGGCGATTGGAGCATTGTATTGGGGTCGCCTCAAATCGAAAGAAGAGGACCAGCAGGCACAGCGGCAGAGTGGTATCGAAGAGGACGCGGTGTCGGAATAGCATACACTCCCACAGGTGATTATCAATCGCCCACACGGCGGTTCAAACGCAAGCAACCGAATCAATAACCGCTAAGGAGACGGGATCGACTGACACCACAACGAACAATACACAGGAGGTAACCAACCATGTTAAGCGCGTTCGGTGGTCTGACACCACTACAGATACTCGGCGGCGTCAGTCCGCTGTTCATCAGCATCATCGTGGCGTATTTCGCGGTAGTGGTCGGTATCGGCTACTGGGGATATATCACGACGGATACCGAAGAGGACTTTCTCGTCGCAGGGCGTGAAATCGGTCCGGTCGTCGGTGCGGCGACGTTATCCGCCACACAGTTGAGTGCGGGAACCTTCGTCGGGCTGATGGGGGTCCATTACCTCACTGGGGTAAGCTGGGCGTACATCTGGCCCCCACTCTGGCTCGGATGGATCATCTCATTGATATGGATCGCTCCACACATGCGGCGGTTCGGCGAGTTGACCGTGCCGGACTTCGTTGCGGCCCGGTATGCCGATGACGGGAACGGCGGCCAGTATATGCGTGCGCTTGCCGCAGTACTCATTACCCTCGTGTACACGGTGTATATCACCGGCCAGTACGTCGCATCGGGACTCATCTTCAAGTCGATGTTCGGTATTCCGGAGGTCTGGGGGATGGTATTTTTCGTTGTCATTGTCATCCTCTATACGAGTATCGGTGGGATGCGATCGAGTATGCTGTCCGACTTTCTCCAGTTGATCATAATGGGTGTCGGAGCCGTCGTTGCAGTGCCGCTCGTCCTCAATTTCGCCGGGGGGTTCGGTGAAGTCGAAGCCCTCCTCGCATCCGTCAATCCGAAGTTCGTGGGATTCTACTACACTCCGATCGAGGTCGCGACCTTCGGAGCGGCGTTTATGTTCTCTATGGCGGCTGCTCCCTACGAACTCGTGCGCATCTATTCCATGCGCGATGAGCAGACGGTGCGGACAGCGATCGGCCTCACCCTGATCTTTCAGGTCATCATCGGCGCGTCGCTGGCCTTCGTGAGCATGGGGACGCGTGTGCTGTTCCCGGAACTGGGGAACCCAGACCTCACCAGCGTCATCCTGAGCATCAACGTACTCGGGCCGGTACTCGGTGCCTTGGTCATTTCGGCTGTCCTGTCGGCTATGCTCAGCACGATCGACTCCATTATGATCGTATCGGCATCGGGGCTGGCTCACGATCTCTACGTCGAGATCTTCAATCCGGATGCGAGCGATCGCAAACGTCTCTGGGCTAACCGCATCGCCGTCGGCATTGTCGGCTTGATACCGCTGTTACTCGCGCAGTTCCAAGACCTGCTCGGTGGACTCGTACAGTTCATCATCGTCCTGCAGGCATCGATGATGGGTGCGATGATGTTCATTCCAGTCATTCTCGGATTGCACTGGCGCAAGGGCAACACCGTGGCCGCCGCCGTTGGAATGGTGGCTGGCGTGCTCGCGGTTCTCGCCTGGTTCGGCGCCAAGCAAATGAATATCATCAGCGGTGGCATCCTCGTCCAGATCGACGGGATTATTCCGGGTGTGCTCGTCAACTTCATTCTCTTTTTCCTCCTCTCTTACTTCGAAGTGGGCGGCGAACCGTCGTCCCAATCGCTCCACCGATTCTTCGACGTTGAGGCGCCGTCATCATCCAGCGACGACTGAGACTGATCGTCCCCTGACCCCGTTCCATGTCACATATCTCCGTGATACTTCAGGCGACGATTCCGATCACGCTGATCATTGTCTTCATTTCACTGGCGGCAGTCGCGTTGGCACTCGGGGTGTATCTCGTGGTGACGAACCCGCCGAAAGATGACGAGGCGTTTATCGGCATTGGTAAAGAGAAGGTTTCAGACAAGGAATTCGAGGAGTGGCAGCAAGAATTCGAACGCAAGCGAGAGGAACGTCGTGAGCGCCGTCGGAACGAAAAAGAAGAGGACGAGTGGAAGTTCTAAAGTGACATCCACCCGAACCGTTGACTGGGTTTCTGATTCGAACGTCAGTCCTGGGTCGTGCCGATCGCAATGCACCGTCTAGTCGTTCTCGCATTTTAACCCCCACAGGCTAAGTCTCGGTCCTCAAGGAAAGAACCGCAGTCGCGGTAAGCGAGTAGGGAGAGATAGTTCACCACCGAATCCCCGTACCACCGAACGAGCAAACTACTCCCGAAAAATACAGGGACTACTTCAACTTGATTCGGCCCGGACACAACGTTGATGATCTTGTTCCATCAACCGATACTATGGTCGACGTATCCACCGACGAAACAATCACGATTCTGCTCGTGATGTTGGCGTGGTGGATGCTCCTTTTAGGCCGTGGAGAGCTGTCACCGGGTGAATTCAAAATGGGTGCGGGGATACTCGCTTTCATCACGCTCGGGTTCCTTGTCGGGCGCGTTTTGGAGCGGCGTGCTGGATAAGGTAGCTGTGATCGGCACCTAACTAATCAGGGACGAGGTCGGAAATAGGCTTGATACCGCTACAACGACTCGCAAGTCTTAAACACATTAGCCGTGTACCACGGCGTGCAAACCACTGTAGGGCGCATCGCGCCCGAGTCCTCATGCCGGAATCGAGGGCGATGATACCAACCGCGCGTGTCGTGGTAGCCAAGCTTGGCCCAAGGCGCAGGGTTGCTAACTCTGTGGCGTTAAGCCTCCGGGGTTCAAATCCCCGCCACGACGTCGATCACGCGTTCAGCCAACCATGTGTGGCCCCTTGGGGGCACACGCTGACACCCACCCATGAGCACGGAAGAACCCGACCAGGAACCGGAAGACGACGAGGACCTTCGGTACTTCGTCCGGATCGGGCAGACCGACCTCGACGGTACCAAGACCGTCGAGCGAGCGCTGCTCGGACTCAACGGCGTTGGCCGACGGACGGTCCGGATCGTCGCCGAGCAGGCGGATGTCTCGGTCCACGAGACGTTCGGTCGACTCGACGACGAGAAAATCGAGGAAATCGTCGCCATCATCGAGGAGTACAGCGAGACGGTACCGGATTGGCTCACGAACCGGCAGGACGACTTCTACACCGGTGAGACCGACCACCTCATCGGCAACGATGTCGAGCTGACCCGCCAACAGGACATCAACCGCATGCAGAAGATCGGCTCCTACAAGGGGATCCGACACCAGCGCGGACAGAAAGTCCGCGGCCAGCGGACCAAGTCCACGGGCCGGACCGAGGGCACTGTTGGCGTCAACGTCGAAGAGATCCAGGAAGAAGCGGCCGAAGCGGCCGAAGACGAGGAAGCCTGATCACAGGAGAATTGACCTATGGCACTCGGGAGCAATACCAAATTCTACGAAACGCCGAACCACCCCTTCCAGGGCGGCCGCATCGCCGAGGAGAGCGATCTGCTCGGTCGGTACGGCCTGAAGAACAAAGAGGAGCTATGGCGAGCCCAGTCGGAGCTGCGGTCGCTTCGCCGTGAGGCCCGCGATCTCCTCGCACAGATCGAGGCCGAGGACGACACCGAAGAGGAGTTCCTCGCCCGGCTGCGTCGCTATGGCATCCTCGACGAGGAAGACGGCCTCGGCGACGTGCTGGCGTTGGACGTAACGGATATCCTCGAACGGCGCCTCCAGACCGTCGTTTACCGACAGGGGCTGGCCAATACGGTCCAGCAGGCCCGACAG
This sequence comes from Halobacteriales archaeon, assembly GCA_042219475.1. GTDB lineage: Archaea > Halobacteriota > Halobacteria > Halobacteriales > Hikarchaeaceae > Chewarchaeum. The sequence goes on along the minus strand of JBDGPX010000078.1, from coordinate 6,448 downwards.
TTCGTCGGCCACGGCCACATTCTGGTCGACGGCCGCCGGGTCCGAACGCCGTCGTATACCGTCGAGATGACCGAGGAAGGCGCCATCGAGTTCGATGAGAACAGCCCGCTCGCGGATGATCTCCATCCGGAACGAACTGAGGAGGCCTAACTATGAGCGCAGACGGTGACAAATGGGGCATCGCCCACGTGCACGCGTCGTTTAACAACACGATCATCACGATCACCGACGAGACCGGCGCCGAAACGATCGCGAAGTCCTCCGGTGGCTCGGTCGTCAAGCAGAACCGCGACGAGGCCTCGCCGTACGCCGCGATGCAGATGGCCGAAACCGTCGCCGAGCAGGCGATGGGGGCCGGCATCGAGGGCGTCCACGTCCGCGTCCGTGGCCCGGGCGGGAACACCCGCACCGGTCCCGGACCGGGCGCCCAGGCGACGATCCGAGCGCTCGCCCGCGCCGGACTCGAAATCGGCCGTATCGAGGACGTGACACCGATGCCACACGATGGCTGTCGCGCCCCGAAACAGGGGAACTAGCCCATGGCAGAGGAGTTCGACGTAGAGTTCATCGAGCGCGACGATCGCTCGGCGCTGTTCGTCGTCCGCGGACTGACCCCGGCGTTTGCCAACGGAATCCGGCGGGCGATGATCGCCGACGTGCCGACGCTGTCGATCGATACCGTCCGCGTCATCGAGAACTCGAGTGTGATGTTCGACGAGATGATCGGGCTGCGGCTGGGATTGATCCCGCTGACGACGCCGGTCGGTGACTTCGAGGAAGGCGAGACGGTGACGCTCAGTCTGGACGTCGAGGGACCGGCGACGGCCTACTCGGGCGATATCGAATCGAGCGTCGATTACGTCACCCCGGCCGACGAGAACATCCCGATCATCGAGCTGAAGGACAACCAACGGCTTCAGTTCGAAGCCGAAGCCGTCCTCGCCCGGGGACGCGACCACACCAAACACCAGGGTGGGGTCGCGGTCGGTTACCGCCATCTCCAGCGAGTCAAGGAAGTCGGCGAACTCGATGAGTACGAAGACCGGGAGCCACAGATCGTTCGCGGCGTCATCGAGGAAGACGGCGAACTCATCAACACCGAGTCGTTCGACAACGACCTCCGCAACCGGTATCCGGACCAGGAGGTCGAAATCGAGGACGTCCCGGATGCGTTCGTCTTCCACGTCGAAACCGACGGCTCGATGCCGGTCATGGACCTGGTCACACAGGCCGTCGACTCGTTGCACAACCGCGCCGACGAACTCGAGGAAGCCGTCGCGCTGTAACCAGCGAACAACCGAGACGTATCATCCGCTAACCACCACGATTCACGACCACAAACGAGATCACACCGATGTCGCCGATGACCCACCGCCGATCGATCCGCGCCGCCCGGAGCGGCCGGACCGCGACCGGCGATCGTCCGGCCCCACCCCAAACCCTAACCGAAATAGGTTTGAGTGGCGACATCGAACCAGGAATCGCGTGCAGGGATAGCCAAGTTAGGTCAACGGCGCAGCGTTCAGGGCGCTGTCCCGTAGGGGTCCGCAGGTTCAAATCCTGCTCCCTGCACTCCAATTTCATTCCTGACCCGGAGCCACGAAGCGTCGGCGCCGGGGATCGATCCCGTTTGCGGGTCGACCAACCCAACTCTCCAATTACTGAGGAGGAAGCATGAGCAAGACAAGTACACGGCTCAGTCGTCTCATCGCGGAGCTGAAATCAGTCGCCCGCGAGTCAGGAAGCGACGTGTGGAACGACGTGGCCGCCGGGCTCGAAAAACCCCGTCGGACCCACGCCGAGGTCAATCTCGGCCGTATCGAACGGTACGCGGTCGAAGACGAAACGGTCGTCGTTCCGGGGAAAGTCCTCGGCAGCGGCGTCTTAGATAAGGAACTGACCGTCGCCGCGGTCGACTTCTCCAGCAGCGCGCGGACGAAGATCGAGCAGGCGAACGGCGAGCCAATCCATCTCGAACAGGCTATCGAACGCAATCCCGACGGGTCGAACGTACGGGTGATCCGATGAGCTACGCCGAATTCGATGCGGAAACCGTCATCGATGCCCGTGGCTGTATCATGGGTCGGGTCGCAAGCATCGTCGCCGAGCGGGCCTTATCGGGCGAATCGATCGCCGTGGTGAACGCCGAGGAGGCGATCATCACCGGCCAGGAGGAAGACGTCGTCGCGACGTACAAACAGCGAACGGATCTCGGCTCCGATCGGGGGCCGAACTATCCGAAGCGACCCGATCAGATCATGAAGCGGTCGATACGTGGCATGTTGCCACACAAGCGGCCACGGGGCCGGGAGGCCTTCGAGCGCGTGCGCGTCTACGTCGGCAACCCCTACGACGAGGACGGCGAAGTGCTCGAGGAGACAACACTTGATCGGCTGTCGAACATCCGGTTTGTGGAACTCGGCGACATCTCCGCCAAACTGGGGGCGAACGTCACATGGTAACGAACACTAGCGGCAAAAAGAAGACCGCCATCGCCCGCGCGACCGTCAGCGAGGGCGAAGGGCGGGTCCGAATCAACGCACAACCGATCGAACTCGTCGAGCCCGAGATGGCCCGGCTGAAGATGCGCGAACCGTTCCGCATCGCCGACGCCGACCTCCGCGAACAAATCGATATCGACGTCACCGTCGAGGGCGGCGGTATCAGCGGACAGGCCGACGCCGTCCGCACCGCCATCGCCCGCGGGCTGGTCGAACACACCGGCGACATGGAACTTCGGGACGCCTACATGACCTTCGATCGGACGCTGTTGGTCAACGACGTCCGGCAGGCCGAACCCAAAAAGTGGGGCGGTC
>JBDGPX010000078.1:0-3620 GCA_042219475.1 Halobacteriales archaeon | reverse complement strand
GAGCTCCTGAGGTGATCCACCCATGATGCTACCGGTTCGCTGTTTCACGTGTGGTAACGTCATCGGTGAACACTGGGACGAGTATCGTGACCGCGCGGAGACCCACGAGGGCGAGGAGGATCCCGCAGCGGTGCTCGATGATCTGGGGATCGACCGGTACTGCTGTCGGCGGATGTTCGTCGCGCACACCGATCTCGTTGACGTCGTTTCGCCCTATCAATAATGCAACAACAACAGTACAACCGATACGAGAAAGCGCGGATCCTCGGGGCCCGGGCCCTGCAGGTTGCCTATGGCGCGCCTGTCTTGATCGAGACGGACCAAACCGAACCGATCCTCATCGCCGCCGAGGAATACGACGCCGGCGTCCTCCCGTTTACCGTCCGCCGTGGGCAGCAGGCGGGACCGGGGGAGGCCGAAGAGTAACCCACCGCGATGTCGCTGATCGAGCGGATCCGACTGCGGGAGGTGCTTGATTCCCGGGGGAGTCCGACCGTCGAGGCGGATGTCCTCACCGAATCCGGTGGATTCGGCCGAGCGGCTGCCCCATCGGGGGCGAGCACCGGTGCCTACGAAGCCGTCGAGCGGCCGCCGCCGGAAGCCATCGCAGCCGCCCGCAAGCATGCCCTACCCCGGCTTGAGGGCGAGGTGTTCGCGGGCGATCAACGCTCGGTCGACGCCGCGCTCCGCGGGGCCGACGGAACGTCGGATTTCTCGGAGATCGGCGCCAACAGCGCCGTCGCGATCTCGATGGCGGCTGCCAAAGCAGCGGCCGATCTGCTGGCGATCCCGCTGTATCAACACCTCGGTGGGGCCTTCAGGGGTGAGAACTTCCCGATCCCGCTGGGGAACATCATAGGCGGGGGCGAACACGCCACCGATGCCACGGATATCCAGGAGTTCCACGCCGCACCGATCGGTGCCCCGAGCGTGACCGATGCGGTCTTCGCCAATGCCGCCGTTCACCAGGCCGTGGGGGATCGGCTGGCCGAGAACGGCATTGCCGCCAACAAAGGCGATGAAGGCGCATGGGCCCCGTCGATCGACGACGCCACCGCTTTCGAGATCATGGCCGATGCCATCGACGACATCGAAACGGAGGTCGGCTTCGAGATCGCCCTTGGTCTCGACGTCGCGGCAACGGAACTGTACGAGGATGGCGTCTACCAGTACCGCGACACCACCCGGACACCGGCCGAGCAGGTCGACTACATCGCGGAACTGGTCGACGAGCACGACCTAGTCTATGTCGAGGACCCCCTCGAGGAGGACGACTTCGAGGGATTCAGCGAACTGACCGACCGGGTCGGTGATCAGGTCGATATCTGTGGGGACGATCTGTTCGTGACCAACACCGATCGGCTGGCCGACGGGATCGAGATCGGCGCGGCGAACGCGATCCTCATCAAGCCCAATCAGATCGGGACCCTAACGGATGCCTTCGATGCCGTCGAACTCGCCGAACGGAACGGCTATACCGCCGTCATCTCCCATCGGAGCGGCGAGACCGAGGACACGACCATCGCACACCTCGCCGTCGCGGTCGACGCCGCGTACATCAAAACCGGCGCCGTCGGCGGCGAGCGAACCGCGAAACTGAACGAACTCATCAGAATCGAACACGAGGCACTATGAGCTCAGACGAAAACGAACCTGTAGAGCACGAGGATCCAGACGAGGATGTCGCGACAGACGTCGACGTCGATGACGCCGGAGCACAGCCCGACGCCGTCGCCGAGGAGGCGCCGGCTGAGGAACCGACCGACCAAGCCCCCGAGCCCGACGCCGAATCGGACGCTGAGGCCGAGGAGCTCGATACCCAAGCGGCCGACACTGACGCCGATGCCGGCGCCGAGGAGGCCGACTCGGCCGGTCCGTCGATGGACGAGGACGTCATGGAAGACGACGAGGCCGACCTCCTCATCCCCGTCGAGGACTACCTGAGTGCCGGGGTCCACATCGGCACCCAACAGAAGACAAAGGACATGGACCGGTTCATCCACCGCGTCCGGACCGACGGGTTGTATGTCCTCGACATCGGGAAGACAGACGGGCGGATCCGCACGGCAGCGGACTTCCTCTCGAATTACGCCCCCGAGCAGATCCTGGTTACCTCCTCACGGCAGTACGGCCGTTTCCCGGCCGAGCGGTTCGCCGACGCCATCGGCGCCCGCGCCCGGACCGGGCGGTTCATCCCGGGGACGCTCACCAATCCCCAATACGCCGGCTACATCGAACCGGACGTGGTCGTCGTCACGGATCCGATCGGCGACTCCCAGGCCGTGACCGAGGCTATCACCGTCGGCATTCCGGTCATCGCGATGTGTGACTCGAACAACTCGACGGCCAACGTCGATCTGGTTATCCCAACGAACAACAAGGGGCGCAAGGCCCTCTCGGTCGTCTACTGGCTGCTGGCCAACGAGACCCTCGATCGCCGCGGTGCCGAACCGACCTACGCGCTCGAGGATTTCGAAGCCGAGATCTGATTTCCCGACCCGATCAGCCCGATCCTGGGTTCGAAGGAGTTCGATCGATCCGTTACGATTTAAGCCGACGGCTCGCGATCACCGGATATGGCGACGGCCAGCGCGCCCGGAAAAGTGTATCTGTTCGGTGAACACGCGGTTGTCTACGGGGAACCGGCAGTACCGTGTGCGATCGAACGCCGAGCGCGCGTAACCGCCGAGGCACGAACCGACGGCGGGCTCCGGGTCGAAGCCAACGACCTCACGCTGGATGGATTCACCGTCGAATACACCGATTCGACCGAAACCAGCCCCGACATCGACGTGCCGAACCAGCTCATCGAGGCCGCGACCGGTTATATCGACGAGGCTATCGAACAGGCCCGGGATGCGCTGGATCGTCCGGACATCGGGTTCGATATCACTATCGAAAGCGAGATCCCGCTGGGCGCGGGGCTGGGTTCGTCGGCCGCGGTCGTCGTGGCCTGTATCGATGCGGCGACCCGCGAGGGTGGTGTCGAACTCCCCCCGGCCGATCTGGCCAACCGGGCGTACCGGGTCGAATACGCCGTCCAAGACGGGCAAGCATCCCGCGCGGATACGTTCTGCTCGACGATGGGCGGGGCCGTTCGTGTCGAGGGCGACGACTGTACGACCCTGCCGGCTCCCGATCTCCCGTTCGTTATCGGCTACGACGGTGGCGCCGGTGACACCGGCGAACTCGTTGCCGGCGTCCGGGCACTCAAGGATGAATACGACTTCGCGGCTGACACCATCGCGGCGATCGGTGACATCGTCCGCCAGGGCGAGACCGTCCTCGAAACGGGTGATCGAGCGGAGCTCGGCCGACTGATGGACTTCAATCACGGGCTCCTCGCGGCTCTCGGCGTCTCCTCTCGGTCGCTCGATGCGATGGTCTGGGCTGCCCGGGAAGCCGACGCGCAGGGGGCGAAGCTCACCGGTGCGGGGGGCGGTGGCTGTATCGTCGCGCTCGATGAATCCACCGCGACCGAAACCGCCCTCGAGTACACGCCCGAATGTGAACAGGTCTTCCGGGCCGAACTCGCCACCGACGGGGTGGTTCGGGAATGACGGTCCTGCTCAAACTTGGCGGGAGCGTCATCACCGAGAAGGATCAGGCGGAAACAGTTG
>JBDGPX010000030.1:16182-17079 GCA_042219475.1 Halobacteriales archaeon | reverse complement strand
TCAGTGATCTGATAGTAACTACCTTCCCCTACTTTTTCGAGTAATCCATGGTCTTCTAATTGATTTAGACGAAGCCGAACAGTGGAATATCCTATATTATGCCCGTGACGATTCAAATTTCTATAAAGCGGCTTTGGTGGTAGCTCTAAATCATGCTCTTCGAGAAATTCGAGGATTAGCCCGTCTTTTAGAGACATCCATTCAGGTCGGGGCCGCATCCGGCTGAAATATCCAATTCGACTACCATAGTTTGGGTTGTTTACTGAATTTATTGGCAGATATTTAATTCTATCTTAGCGTATTTAGGCTAAATTATAAGTAGATTCCTTCTAGAGATAGCTCTCGTGGTATCCGACTCGCGTGGCTCGTCGCATGACGATCCAAGAGCATGGGTACGCGGATCGCCGCTTACGCGGCGAGTCCACGGTCGGATTCCACGAGCGGAGCAGTACCAAACGAACACGAAACCGAAACCGAAACCGAAACCGGAGGTGATATGCTCGTGCTAACCGACGATCTTCACTTTTGCCCGGACGCTTGTAAGCATATCGACCGATCGAACCGCACGACGAGAGCCGAGTGTAATGCTACGGCGAAACTGAAAGTGATCGGTTTCACTTTCAGTCGACCATCGGGTTATCAACTATACAAACCGGGTAAAGAGCTCAAAACGGTATGTCGGAGCAGTACCGAATCTCGACGATTCCGAAGAAATGGCGCTTTGTGTGTCCTAAAGGACACTCGAATTGGTTCCCGATCGACGGCGTATTCCGCTGTCAAACGTGTGCTGAACAGGCTCGGCTCGATCCGGAGATCGAACCCGAGTTTGAGCAGCTCAAAGATCAAGAAACCGGCGAGCGCGTCGATCGCGAGCAAATCGTGCTCGACGTCGATCAC
>JBDGPX010000030.1:0-16116 GCA_042219475.1 Halobacteriales archaeon | reverse complement strand
GCGTTCGGGCTTCGACCCTTCAAAACGGCCGAACGCGCTTGCGATACTTCGTCGAGTGGTGTGACGAGCGTGGGATCGAGAACCTGAACGAACTTAGCGGTCGGCAGCTCGCTGACTTCGTCTCGTGGCGCCGTGAGCAGATCTCGGCGATCACGCTTCAAAAGCAGCTCTCAACGATTCGGCAATTCCTTGAGTGGTGTGCCGATATCGAAGCTGTCGAAACGGGCCTTCGCGAGAAAGTCCATGCTCCGGAGCTGCCCGACGGGGCTGAATCGCGTGATATCGCGATCGACTCCGAGCGTGCGAAGTCGATTATCGAGTATCTCGATCGCTATCAGTATGCGAGCCGGCGCCACGTCGTCATGTCATTACTATGGCGAACGGGTATGCGTCGGAGCGCTCTTCGAGCAATCGATCTCGATGATCTCCGGCCCGATGATCACGCGATCGTGCTGAACCATCGGCCCGAGACAGACACCGCGCTCAAAAATGGCGAACCGAGCGAGCGCTGGGTGTATCTCGGCCCGTCGTGGTATCAGATCGTCGACGACTATATCTCTGAAAATCGCTTCGACGTCACCGACGAGTATGGCCGTGAACCACTTGTTACAACTCGGTACGGTCGACCGACCGGCAGCACGATCTACGATTGGGTGAACCGCGGTACTCACCCGTGTGAGTATGGCGAGTGTCCCCACGATCGTGATCCAACCGAGTGCGAAGCACGCGGGAGTGACGGCTCGCCGAGCCTTTGCCCGAGCTCACTCGGTCCCCACGCCGTTCGGCGTGGCAATATCACCCACTTACTGAACGAAGACACGACTCCGGAGATCGTCAGCGAACGGGCTGACGTCTCTCTTGAAGTGCTGTACCAGCATTACGACGCGCGATCCCAGCGCGAGAAAATGGATGTTCGGAAGGACCACCTTCCCGATCAAGAATGATTCAATCAACACCCAAAACCACGGTAAGACGCATAGCTTCCCCTTCCCGGCGAGTCCATGTCGTTGCCTACATTCTCCGAAGCTGCGTTACCACGGCGAACTATTCGGTCTTCGGACGATCTCGGTCAAGCCGATCACGACCGGGAATCCAGTATATTTATAATGGATTATCCGGTAGGATAGGACAGATGACGCGAGATCATCCGCTCCCGTTCGCTCGCGTCCGTTCCGGCGCTGTAGGCCGGGCTCTGTGAGCCCATACTATTCTATCGCCCGGCGTCTCGTTGTGAATCCGCTCGTTGTTGGTCGGTTGTCTCGCCCACGAACAAACACTTCCAGTCGTCCAATCCCACACCAATGCGCCCGAACGACGCGTACGAACACTTCGAAACGGAGTTCAGCTATCCAATCACCCGCACCGATGTCATCGCCGCGACCGACGACACCGTCATTCAGGCCCCAACCGGTACGTCCGACTCACTCGGTGACGTAATCGCCCGCACCGAGACGACGACGTTCCACTCACCACAGGAGTTGTACGAGACGTTCCTCGCACATCTCGGCGAACAGTACATCGGACGGAAGCACTACGATGATCGGAGCTGTAACATCCGAATCGATAACCGGGAGGCGTTCTGAGGAGCGGAAGCTGCCGTGGATCGGGTGTGTCGAGAGACACCGGATCATCGCGGAATGGGGAGTATGCGCCGAAGAGCATCACGAATTCGATGCTGACGATCACTTCTCATTGTTACGGGTGGACAGAGCGAAGAGGGATGTCAAAGGTCAGTCGGGTTGTATTGAGAGATTCCGTCACGGCGATCGTGAGGACAGCCGCCCGGTACGTATCGTCAGGTCTAACATAATTGCAGGCCACTAACAACGGGTATGAATGTCGCGGGGGGATCAATTCGGGTTCTCCATGTCGATGACGATCCCGATTTCGTCGAACTCGCTGCGGAATTCCTGACACGTGAGGACGAACGACTCGTCGTCGATACCGAGACATCACCCGAAACCGCGCTTGAGACTCTCGATCGAAAGGAGGTAGACTGTATCGTCAGCGATTACAATATGCCGTCGATCGACGGCGTTGAATTCCTCAAGCGGGTGCGGAGGGAACACCCCGATCTCCCGTTCATCCTCTTTACCGGCAAGGGCTCGGAAACGGTAGCAAGCAAGGCGATTTCCGCCGGCGTTACGGATTACCTACAAAAAGAAGGCGGAACCGACCAGTACGCGATCCTCACCAACCGGATCGTCAATGCCGTCGAAAAATATCGAACGGAGGCAAAACTCAAACAGACGGAGAATCGCTACCATCAGCTGATCGAACAGGCCCAAATCCCGATTCTCATCTATCGACGGGATGGCGAAGTGGTGCGAGCCAACGACGCGGCCATGGAATTCTTTAATGCGGAACGGGAGGCAGACCTGATCGGACGAAACAGCGTCGAACTGGCTCATCCCGACGATCGATCGGAGATCGCCGAACGGATCACACGGATACAGGAAGAACGGGTCCCGACCCCGCCGGCACAGATCAAGGCGATGACCTTAGACGGTGAAGTGCGCCACGCCATAGCGGCGTCATCCCCGGTTGAGTACGACGGCGAACCGGCGATTCAGACGGTCGCCCATGACATCACCGATCGCATCGAACGCGAAGCACGCCTGACAGCGCTTCACGACGTCGCCAACGAGTTGCTCGAAGCGACGACCATCGAGGAGATCGCGAAACAGGGTGTCACTGCGGCGAAGGAAATCCTCGGGATGCAATGGGTGATCTGTCACCGCTACGATCAGCACCGTGATCGATTGAGGCCGATCGCCAACACCGAAGAGTTCGAAACAGAACTCGTCGAGGAGACACAGCCGATCGAGCCGGGAGAGGCAGTCGTCTGGCGAGCGTTCGATACCGGTGACATCGAGTTTCACGCCGATATCAGGGACGACCCGGCCGTCATGAACGAGACGACATCGTTTCGCAGCCAGATCGTCTTCCCGCTTGGAGAGTACGGCACCCTCACCTGTGCCTCACCGGTTGTCGGTGGGTTCACCGAGGAGGATCAAAAGCTGGGACGTATCTTAGCGACGGCCATTACCAGCGCCATCAAGCGTATCGAACGGGAGCGCGCGCTCAAATATCGGCGCGATCTGTTCGAGTCACTCTTCGAGACCTTCCCGGAACCGGTGGCATTGGTGACCGGTGAGAGCGAGGAGACCGTAACGGTCAGTCAGGTGAATCCCGCCTTCGAGGAAGTATTCGGCTACGAGGAGAGCACCGTCGTCGACGAACGGCTCAACGACCTGCTGGTCCCGGAGGATCAGTTGGCCGAAGCCCGCCAGATTGACGAGGAAGCGATGGCCGGCGAGTTCTCACCCCGCGAAGTACGTCGGGTGACGGCCGACGGCGAACAGCGGGAGTTCCTACTGTTCGTTACGTCACTCTCCTCGACAGCGAACAGGGGCGACGCGGAAGTCGCCGGGTTCGTGGTCTATGCCGACATCACCGATCGGCGCGAACAGACCGATCGACTGGCGGCGTTGACCGACGCCTTCCCCGATCTCGCCTTCATCATCGATGAGGACGGCCGTCATATCGAACGACTGTCGAGCCCGGCCAGCGAGGATCTCATCGTGACCGAACCAAACGAGATCATCGACACCCGCCTCCACGAGCTCTTCCCCGAGGAGCAGGCCGATCGATTCCTTTCGGTCATCAGAGAGACGATTAAAACGGGCAGCCAACAGCGCATCGAATACGAGCTAGAGATCGATGGCGACACCCGCTACTTCGAGGGCCGGCTCGTGCCGTATCCGTCAGAGATCGACCAGAATGACGCTGTCGTCTGGGTGGCTCGGGGGATCACCGATCGGAGAGAACGAGCCCAGGAACTCAAACGACAGCGGGATCGGTTCGAAGTGCTGTTCGAGACGCTTCCGGAGCCGACAGTATTGCTCGAACAGGACGAGCGGTCACGGATTCAGGACGTCAATCCCGCGTTCGAGGAGACGTTTGGATACGAGGCCACCGAGATCCGTGGGCAACCACTCAACGATGTCATCGTCCCCGAGGACAAACGGGAGGAAGCCGAAGACATCGATCAGGAGGCGTTACGCGGCGAAGTCATCACCCAAGAGGTGACCCGTCAAACCGCCGACGGCGAGCGGCGGGATTTCCTGTTGATCGCGACCGGTGGCGTCATCCATCAAGAGGATGAACGACCAGAGGGATACGCCATCTACGCCGATATTACCGACCGAAAAACCGCTGAACGGGAGCTCCAGCGACAGAACGAGCGCCTTGAACAGTTCGTCTCGGTCGTCTCACACGACCTGCGAAACCCGCTGAATGTGGCGTCCGGCCATCTCGAACTGGCGCGTGATACGAGCGACAGCAAGCACCTCAACGCGATCGAACGGGCCCACGATCGGATGGAGACGTTGATCGAGGACCTCCTGCTGTTGGCTGAACAGGGCGAACTGGTCACCGAATCCGATCCGGTCGATCTCCTTGCAGCCGTCGAGGCCGCCTGGGAAACCGTCGCGACCGACGAGGCCTCGATCCACATCGACACCGATCTGACGATCCAAGCTGACGAGACACGGCTGCGACAGGTCTTCGAGAACCTCCTCAGGAACGCGGTCGAACACGGTGGATCCGAAGTATCGATCGAAGTCGGGACTCTCGACGGCGCGAGCGGTTTCTACGTGTCGGATACCGGTGCGGGCATCGATCCGGCGGATAGCGATCGGATCTTCGAGAGCGGGTACACGACGAGTACCGATGGAATCGGCTTCGGGCTCGCAATCGTCCGGGAGATCGTCGAGGCACACGGATGGGAGATCACCGTCACTGACAGTGAAAGCGGCGGAGCGCGCTTCGAGATCAGCGGTGTCAGATTGACCTCGACATGACGTGTCCCTGGGGCGACGTTTTATCACCGCCCCGAAAATCGCATATAGGTATGGGCTTTCCTGAGTACCCCGAGTGGGACGAAGTACAGGAACAGACCCTCAGCGGTCAAACCGTCCCGATGATCGATCCGGACCAGCCGACGTTCATGCGCCGACCGTATGCGTATTCGAAGGACGATCTCGAGGATGCCGATGTCGCGATCATCGGCGCGCCGTACGTCCAGGCCGGCTCGGATACGTATGGCGGGATTCCCCTTGAAGAATGGGTCCAAGGCCCCAAACGCGTGCGGCAGCAATCAGCGAAATACGGCTCCGGCCGCCTCTCGGCGTTCGACGTCGACGTCTTCGAGCATCTGACCGTCGTCGATTACGGTGACGCCGCGATCCCCGAGGAGATCATCGAGAGTTATCCACCGAACGTGGAGCAGGTACTCGAGGCCCAGCGGGCGGTCGAACGGAAAGTCAAAGACGTCCTCGATGCCGACGCCATCCCGATCGTGATCGGTCAGAACTCCCCGGCCGGAAGCTACGCCGTCGCCAAGCCGATTCTCGAACGGACGGCCGGAAACGTGGGGATGGTCAGCCTCGATACCCACTGGGACGCCCGGGACATCGACGATCTCACGATGGACGACCGCATCGCCGGCGGCGGCAACTGGCTCGCGAAGCTGTACGAGTGGCACGACAACGCCCGCCTCGAGGATCTCGTTGAGATCGGCGTCCGCGGGTTCGGCGATGCCCTCGACGACTGGGAGATCGCTCGCCAGAGCAATTTCTATCCGATGTTCGACGTGAAAGACCGGGGCATCAACCATATCTGTAACGAGCTTGACCACGCCTACGACGGCACCGATGCCACCTATCTCCACTTCGACATGGACGTGATGGGCGGCGGTGGGTCGGCTCCCGGTGATCTGCTGGGGCGGCTGGCCGAGCCGATGGGGATGAGCGATTACGAGGTCCTGAAACTCTCCCACGAGATCGGCAAACGCGGATTCGATGCGCTGTCATTCATCGCGATCATGCCCGGTTCAGCGGTGATGTACCGCACTGTCGTGTATGTCATCATGTATATGCTCGCGGGGAAAGTCATCGCTGAAGAATACTGAGAACGCCTCGCCGCCGATTACCCACCATCCGGACGGCGGACGAATACTTTCCTTTGGACGGTGTGATGGAGGACACATGGATACGGTGGTGTTCGGTGGGGATGGTAAGACGGATCTGCTGTTCATCCTTGGATTCCGTGCACGGATCGGCGGTACCAACGAACAGTGGTTTATCAGCCGATTGACCGAGGCGGGTTATCGGGTTCACGTCGTCGAGCTCCCGACGAATATCACGGGTTTCGACGCCGAGTATCGGGACCCCGTCCAACGTTATCACGACGATCACGAGCCGGCGATCATCCTCGGGCACAGCCTCGGTGGGCTCGTGGCCGCCCACCTCGAAACCGATGCACAGCGGGTGTATCTCGCGCCATGGTGGGGGATCTACGGCGAGAAGCTCATGAGCTGGGAGACGATCGTGATCCCGCGACTGCCGATCCAGACGGAAATCATCGACCCCACCATCGAACGCGGCGATCTCGGGGAATACGTCTCTGAGTCGGAGTTCGACCGGCTCACCGGACGGATCGCGCCGACGTTCATTACGGCGGTATACGACGCCCAGCGGGCCCGACCGTCGATCGATGAGACGGCCGTCGTCTTCGTCTCATTGCGTGACACCGTCGTGAGCCTCCAGGCGATCGGGACGGCAGTCTCGACCGATCAGCTCCGACTCTACGATGGGGCGCACATCCCATACGCATCGGCGGAGCGAGAGAAAACGGCGGATGCGATCCTGAGGACGCTCACATCATAACCGTCATTCACCCCGTGTTGCAGTGACTTGCGTCGGTTCGAGGAATGTGATTGAAGTGACTACGATCTGACAGAATGTGGCGGCGTACGGCGATTAATCCGATAATATTTTCAAACATGAGTTGTGTCAACTCATAACATGGCAGAGAGTACCGCAACGGCAGACGCACCTGCACAAACCACGACGGGTCTCTTCCGGCGGTTGCTCGAGGGACCGTTCGGATCGATCATCCTCCCGGCGATCATCCTCCAGTCGGTGTTGATCGGCGGCGGCTACGCAACGGGGCGGGAGGTCGTTGCCTACGGGGCGAAGTTCGGATCGGCAGGGTTGCTCGCGATCGGAGCGATTTGGCTGGGCTTTACCGTGATGTCGATTCTCGTCTTCGAGTTCTCGCGGATCTTCGAGACCTATGACTACAAGGAGTACGTCAAAAACATCATCTGGAAGGGGTGGCCGCTGTTCGACGTGCTCTTTGCGGTCATGGCGACCGTCGTCATCGCAGTAATGGCATCGGCCGCGGGCAACATCATGGAGCAGACGGTGGGCATCCCGTATTTCGCCGGGATCGTCGGGATCATCATCATCGTCGCCGCGCTCACGTACTTCGGCGCATCCTTGATCGAACGATTCAAAACCGCCGGCACGGCGTTTCTGTATGCCGCCTATATCCTCTTTGGGTTCATCGTGCTCTCATCCGTGTGGGGTGACGTAACCGCCACCTTCGCCGCTGCCGATACGAGCTACGTTACGGACGCCAGCCTCCCGGCCGTCCTCTCCTCGGGAGCGCTGTACGTCGGCTATAACCTCGCGATCTTCCCGGCGGTGTTCTTCGCGCTTCACCGACAGGAATCGCGCAAGGAAACGGTGACGTCAGGGATACTCGCCGGCGTGATGATGACCGCGCCATATCTGCTGACCTATCTCTGTCTGATGGGGTTTTACCCACAGGAGAGCGTGATGGGTGCCTCCGTGCCGTGGCTGCCGATGCTCCGTAGCGTCGCCGGCCCCGCGGTGATCGCCTTCTACGGCATCGTGATCGGCTGGACCCTCGTCGAGACCGCGGTCGGGGCCATTCACGCGATCATCGACCGGATCGACGCCGACATCGAGCGAATGGAAATGGGCCGGTTCGCCGACGCGGATGGCCTGACGCGGATCCAGAGCGGCCTCCTCGGCGGCGGGATATTAGTCGTCGCAACGCTGCTCTCGCGGTTCGGGATCATCGCCCTCGTCGCCCAGGGGTATACGATCATGGCGTACTTCTTCATCGCACTGTTTGCCGTGCCGACGCTCACCATCGGGATCGTCCGGATCGTCAACCCCGATTGGAAACACGAGTTCTGGGCCCGGGCCTAACACCGGCCTCCCATACTATCCGACACCAGACGCCGGCTATACGTGCTCGACGGTGACAGCAAACGGCGTCTCGTTGACGATGTTATCCGTGACCGGACAGCGGTCCTCGACGGCCCCAAGCCATGTCTCAAGTGTCGCCGTATCGGCGTCGGTCGTGACGTCAAACCGGACCTGAATCGCCTGGAGCCCGGCACGAACGTCGGTCTCCTCACCCCGATAGCGGGCGTAGTCCACATCGGCCTCGATCGTCGCATCCATCGACTCGATATCGATGTCCATATCCCGGGCAACCATCGTCGCCGTCGAGTTCAGACAGGCGAGGACGGAACCAAGGAGATACTCGACGGGATTGACGTCGTCTCCAACCACGAACTCCGCGTCGCCGGTATCGATCCGCATGCGTTTCGGACTGATCCGTGCGCCGGCGAGTTCGTAGTGGCTGAGCGATTCGGACGGTGACTGCTCGTCGACCATAGTTATAGTACCCATTCGCCGGTAGAATCGTTACGGTTCCGAGCTGAGGGGAAGGGTTGTTCCGACCATCACCCGCTCAGGACCCCGCGGCAGCGTTCCGTTCGGCCATCATGGCTTCGGCCTGTTCGGCCCAATCGCCCCGGAGGAATCCGTAACCAACGATCAGCGTCCACCAGGCGTAGGTGAGCACGAGCCCGAGATACACGCCCACAAGCCCATACCCGAGCACGACGCCGACGAGATAGCTAAACCCGAGTGTAAACCCGAACGTTCCGGTGAGGCGGGCATAAAATGGCGTGCGCGTATCGCCCGCGCCACGGAGCGATCCGGCGAACGCGAAAAACAGCCCGAAGAACACCATCGAGGCGCCATACACTCGCGCGAACGCGACAGCGTGATCGATCGTCGCCGGATCCCGAGTGAACGCCCGGACGAGGAGATCGGCCCCGAGGACTAATACGAGCCCGACGGCGCCGAGCGAGAGGACCCCAAGCCCCGCGATCGCGAAGCCATTGAACCGCGCACCCGCCGGGTCACCCTCGCCGAGCGTCTGTCCGACCAGAATGCTCGGGGCCCAGCCAATTGTTGGTACATCCGACGGCCGATGTGATAGGCGGCATTGACCTCCGTTCCAAAGCCCAGCAGGATCGAATTAAACGGGAAGTTCGCGATCGTCTGGCTGAAGCCTTCGGCGATCGTCGGAATGCTCACCTCGAACAGTTGCCGGGTCGTCGTCAGGTACCGGGGTCGAACGAACGTCGCCGTCGACCAGCCGCGAAGAAGGATCACGAAGAACGCGACCGCCGCGAACACCCGTCCAGCGAACGTCCCGATCCCGACCCCGATGATACTGAGCCGGGGTGCCGGACCGAGCCCCAATCCGAGCACCACTGATCCGGCGATATTGATCACGTTGGACGTGATGTTGACGACCATCGGCGTCCGGGTATCACCGGTGCCCTGGAGGGCTCGCGAGCCGACCAGTCCGGTGATGCGGGCCGGTGCCGCCATGAAGACGATCGTCAGATACGTCCCGCCCATCTGAGCGACCGTCGGGGTTGCACCGAGGATCGCGATCGCCTCCCGGCTGAACAGGAGCCCGGCCATGACGATCGGCACGCCAGTGAGCAGGCCGATCAGCATCGCCTGTGTGATCGCCTCATCACGGGTCGCGATGGCCTCCCGGCCGGTATCCTGGCTCGAAAGGGCGATCGCCCCACTCCCGAAGCCCAAGCCCAGCCGGAGTGGAATCTGGGCGTAGAGGTCGGCGAGTCCGATCGCGGCGACCGCCGCCGGGGAGAAGAGGCCGGTCACGATGATGTCGACCGTTCGCATCATCGTATTGAACGCTTGCTCGATCATCAGCGGCCAGGAGAGCGAGAACGTACGCCGCCAGACACCGAGCAGTCGATCCCGGAGATCGGCCATACCACTCCCTCCGAGAGGAGTCGGATGAGAGTATCGAAAGGGGCAGAGGGCGAGCTTGACATCCTCCCCGCGCTTTCCGTGAGGATAACCGATTCCGGTGCGAGTACGATCCAGTCGGGGAAAAATATGTCAGCTCCGGCGGAGACGAGACCGTTCGAGGCGATCGGGTTCAACAGCGATGGTATTTCCGTTTCCAGAAGTCAGCGTTATAGCCGGATGGGTGATCCGATCGTCATTGTCATAGCTACGTCGACCGAGATCTTCGAACCGATCACGGCGGTCGTTGGATCCGCTCTCCACGATCGTTGGGGATTCGAACCGTCGGGTAAACCCTATTCGACGAGTTCGATGTTTTCGGCACAGACGGGACACTCGACTTCGTCATCGATTTCGGTGAGGTCCGACCGAACGCCGGACCACCCACACTCCGGACAGAGGACGGGATCTGAATCGGTCATGGACTACACTGACAAATTCAATCGACGGATCCAAGAAATGCGGTGATCGTTCGGGGGCGATCATGACTCCCATGCGGGGCGGCATTGAGGATGACTCGTTGGAAGCATCGGTTATAACGGCGAGTTTCGCAATCTGAAACTCGTCTGTGCTTATTACCGATTCGATAACCAACCGACTAATAGGACGTATGCCATGTTCCGGCGAGTACTGATAGAGTTTGGAAAGCGGGCGGCGCTGCTGAACGGATTGGTTGGATGGACTGTCTTTTGGGGTCTCGTCGTCAGACTACACGTCCTCGCAGGTGACCTCGTCGGCATAACGCTCACGGGAGCCATTGCAGTCATGCCGATCGTCGGGATCCTCCTCTGGTTTGGTTACCATGGAGTACAAAACTGGACCGGGATCGACCGACTCCGTGACTTGTTCGCCAGCCGCGAATCAAGCCCTTTGAGTTAGAAGAGCAGCCATGTGTACCAACCGGTCTATCGCGATCGGACTGGCCTGTCTCGTCTTGCTCAGCACGATGCCGACCGGTGTCGTTGCCCAGGGAACGTCGGCCGATCCCGTTGTTCTGACTGAATACGAGCGTGCCGAACGCGTCATCGTCGACGGAACGACGTATCGAGTCTACACCGTCGAGAGTCCCCTGCCGTTCGTTGATGGGATCGCCGTCTACCGCAATGGCCGCTCCGTCGAGAGCGAAAGTGTCGTTAAACGGGTCGTGGCCGTTCATGCGCGACAGACAGCGGTCGCCGGGTTGCGGAGCGATGAGATGGCGATCCTCAGGCGACTCAAACAGGAAAGCGAAACGATCGAAAAGCGGGTGCCAGAATTGATCGCCGAAATCAACGTGACGATCACCTATACCGAAAAGCTGAACGGAACGACCATCGATAACCGGACGGCCCGGGAACTCGCGATCGAGCGGATTCCGGCCTTCGAGGAGGAATTCGAAGTTGGGTACGGGGCCGCACGGATCGAACAGCTTCGCAAATCGCTGATGAGACTGGAAACGGCCGCCAGGAACCTCAACGAGAACGCGACGGCAGTCATCACCCTTGTCGAACAACGACGAAACGGGACGGAGATCGACAAAACCGAGCTGTTCCGCCATTACGTTGCGACGATCTCGGCGCTTGAGCGAACGGAGACGCTCGTAGATGATCTGAAATATCCGCTCTCGGAAACGGCCGATCACATGACTGCCATCGCCAATCAGAGCGACCGAATTCCGAGTGTCGAGTCGCCCATGGAACAGCGGTTTACAGCGGTGGCCAACGAGTTCAAAACGACGCGAGAAGCCCTCCTCGAAACGAAAAAACGCCTGACTTCGGACCGCAAGACGCTACAGAAGGTCGATCGCCGGGCCGAGGCGATCCGTGAGCGGTTGATGAAACAGTGGATCTCCAGAGGCGCGCTCAAGGCGAAGATCTACAGTATGCTCGGCGAGGCTACCCTCCTAGCGATCGCTGGTCTCTGGACCGGCCTGTCATTACGCGAGGCATGAGTGTCGACACCGGATCGATCGGCACTAGCGCCTGGGAGACGGGACTACTGTTCGTTTTGAAGTCGGTCCCACTCAGCCCGGCAGTCATCGCAGAGATAGCCGGTAAAGTCGTCGACATCATGTCGTTCGACATGGGTGTCCGCCCCACAACGTTCACATTCCATGTGTGGTTTTCCACATTGCCATCAGTTTAGATGCTATGAAGGAACTTCAGAAATTGAAACTATGGCCCCATCGGATCTCGGATAAATATCAAATATTATTTACTTTCTGAATGACGGCTAATATGTTTCGGAACCGTCGAGCCTTAATGCCAGTAGCGCAAACTGTCGGATATGCGCCACCTCGGCTTGAAGGCACGAATGGCGGTCGTCGGCTCGATCCTGTTTGCGTTTTACGCTGTCGCCGCCGTCGTGGCGATGGGTGTGTTCGGCTGGCCGCTCTGGCTCGTCCTGCTCGGCAGCGTCGCGTTCGTCGGCGTCCAGTATAAGATCGGCAAGTGGGCCGCGCTACGGAGCGTCGGCGCCAAGGATCTCCCCGAGGATCGCTACGGCGAGATCCACCGCCGGGTGGAATCGTTGGCGAGGGACATGGGGATCGAGAAACCAACCCTCAAAATCGCCCGGATGGGTGTACCAAACGCCTTCGCCGTCGGGCGGAAAGGCGCCGGAACCGTCGTCATCTCCGAGGAACTCATACAGACGTTGGCGATGGATGAACTCGAGGGTGTCCTCGCCCACGAACTCGCCCATATCCGGAACCGCGATGTCGTGATGATGGTCTTAGGGCAGGGGGTTGCTTCGATCGTCGCGATCCTCGCCCAATGGATCGTCCTGTTGACCGGCGACAACGATTTCGCGGATTTCTTCTTGGCGATCATCGTCGGACAGATCACCCAGATGCTGGTGATGCTGTTCGTCTTCGCGATCTCGCGCTATCGGGAATACGTCGCCGACAGCGATGCAGCCGCCGAGATCGGCGGCGGCGAACCGCTCGCACGCGCCCTCGAGAAGATCAGTAGGGGCAACGAGCGGGCCCGGAATTCGGAAGTCGACGAACAGGTCAACGCCCTCTGTATCTTCGGCGAGAAGCACGGGCTGGCCCGCCTGTTTGCGACTCACCCGCCGATCGAAAAGCGCATCGAGCGTCTCCGATCGTAGGGGGCTGTGATGGCCGATCTCCGGACGCTGCTGGCCGCCGTCCTCGGCATCGTCATCGGCGTGCTCTGTCTCGTGTATCCGGGGGCGATAATCCGGATCCAAACCGTCGGCCGGCTGCCCCATGATCGAAGCGGCGAGTACGGCGCCGGCGCGACGACGCCGGAACGCTGGCGACGGATCGTTCAAGCGGTGGGCCTTGGTGTACTCGTCGTCGGAGCGTATTTCGGCGTCACGCTACTGCAGAGCAGTGGTCTAATGTAGGGAAATAGCGAGCCAGCGACGAGCATCACGGACGAAGGGTTTGTCACTAACCGAGCCACGCCACTCCCGGATTGGAAAACGGGAGTGTGGGGAGGGGAGATTGGGAGGAGGCGGTGCAGGAAGGACGGATCGTAACCCCACACACTCCCGTCAGTTGGATCAACGACACAGCATTAAAAAGCGGTTCGGATGGCGGCAGAGAATCAACGCGCTCGTTTCTGCCGTCGGCGCGCGACGGTCGAGAGCGCGCCGATCAGAAGACGTAGTCGTCCTCGCCGGTCTCGTCGCGCATGGCGGGATCCTGCTGATCGTCGACCGCCTGGGTGAACATGTCCTCGCCGACCTCCTCGTCGGTATCCTCGCCGGTCCCCTGTGCCGATAGCCCCATCGAGAGGAGTTGTTCGATCGCCTGTTCTCGGTTGATGAAGTCACCGCGTTCGACGAGCCGGTTGATTTCGCTGTCGACGTGGTCCGGAATGGAGACTTCAACGCTTGGCATGTTCGGTCCTCCGTGACTTGAGAGTGTAAAAGCTCGGTTGCAAACCGTCCATGCCACCGATTCACACAATCCGAATTGGCGCGATACCCGCTATCCATGTCGGAAATCACGCCGATCGTCGGTAGGAACGACAATAGCCAATGGCAATACGGTCGATCGGAGGGCCAATCGATGCCGGATCGCGTCAACAGTAGTGTTTTTGTCCCTACCACAGCATGCACGGACATGCCATCCGACGACGCCCCCGCACGACCGACACTCCCGTCGGCGGCCGATATCGTCATCGTCGGCGGCGGGATCATGGGGACGAGCGCGGCGTTTTTTCTCGCGGCCGAGACGGATCGCGATATCGTGCTTATTGAGAAGGATACCATCGCGAGCGGCTCGACGGGCGACTCGTCGGCGATCCTCAGACATCACTACGGGCCACAGGAGCGGTATTCCCGGATGGCGTGGTGGAGCCATCAGTTCTATCGGGCGTTCGAAAATGAAACCGGCCAGCGGATCGCTCGCAACGAGAATCCACTCGTTCGTTTTGCCGAGACGGACACCAAGGCGGCGGAATACGCCCAGGCGGGATACGAGGTGCTTTCGGATCTCGACATCCCAGTGAGCCGTATCGAGGCATCGGAGTTCCCGCCGGAGTATGCAATGCTCGACCTCGCGGAGTACGATTTCGCCGTCAGCGACGATACGGCCGCCTACTCCGTCGGCAGCGATGCGGCCAACGGGTTCGCCCGGGCGGCCGCCGAACATGGCGCGACGGTCATCACCGGCACGGCGGTGACGGATGTCAGCGTCACTGATGGGGCCATCACTGGCGTCGTGACTGACGACGGAACGGTCGACTGTTCAGCGGTCGTCGCCGCCGCCGGTCCGTGGACGCCGCGAGTCGCCGAGATGGTGGGATTGGAGGTCCCGATTACGACCTCCAGAGAACAGATCATCATCCTCGATCCACCGGCGGAGTACGCGGAAAAATACGAGCATCTGACGCCGACAACTGCCGTTCCGGGGGGCGAGTGGTACATGCGGCCCGATTTCGGCGGTGGGATTCTCGTCGCCACCCATCATACCGACGAAGAGGTCGATCCCGACAGCTACGATCAGGAACCCGATGAATCGATGCTGGTAGAGTTCACCGAACGGATCGGCGAAGCCATGCCCACGGCCCGGCCGTCGGGCGCATCCTCACGGATCTCATCCGACATGGTGAAACCGAGCTGGTCGATGTCGAGTATTTCTCACTCGATCGGTTCGACGAACATCCGAACGGACACGGCAAGCCGGCGGATCTCGCCTGAGACAGGCAGCAACTATCGGGATTCGGCGCTGTCTTGTGGGTGATTGCAGTGATGATTACCAATACCGGAGACAGCTGATGATCCACAGGTTTATGGCCGTTGAGGTGATAGGCAACGGTATGTCTCATCCTGATTCCGAGCCGGGTGGGGCGGAGGGCGAGCAGATCAGTGAGCGGCTCCTCCAACAGGATGAGTTCGCGGCTGCCCTCAACGCTGAGGGCTACACGGATGTCCTGATTGTTCGCCGGGAGAACGGACGCGATGTTCTCACTAACAGCCGCCAAGAGCTCATCCGCTATCTCGATCAGCATGGCGAAGATATCGAATCGGTCAGCGACCTCGCTCGCTCGCTTGACCGCGATAAAGGCGCGGTCAGCAAGGATCTGCACCGGCTTGCCGAGCTTGACATTATTGCCTACGAGGGACCGGGTGACGGGGAGGCGAAACGTCCGGTTCTGA
Organism: Halobacteriales archaeon; assembly: GCA_042219475.1. Taxonomy (GTDB): domain Archaea; phylum Halobacteriota; class Halobacteria; order Halobacteriales; family Hikarchaeaceae; genus Chewarchaeum. Next base: position 478 of record JBDGPX010000030.1, on the reverse strand, counting down.
AGCACGAAACCGTCATTATCGAGCCGGTCCTCTATTAGATGCACAAGCTCCGCACGCTGAATCTCTCACCTCACCATGGCCGGGATTTTTTCATGACGATTTTCGTCGAACCGGATCCAGACCCCCTCGATTCATTCTCAATCCCGAATGATGCTGATGATGGGGCATCAGCATCCATTTCCAGCCGGACATGCCTTACGAGAGTCATATCGAGATCGCACGGATCGATACAACGCATGATGAACCACATTTCGACCGGCTCTATCAACCTGACCAGCCCAAAGACTGGCTCGGCAACAGCTATACGTTTGAGGATGCCCGAACCGACCTGCTGTCGAATTGGTGAGTCTATGCTGACCAGTTCTTCCGGAACCACTATCGGGATGACTTCTAATTGCAAGCGGCGTGGCAGTGAACTACCCCGCCCTGCTCGCGCTGACGCGCTCGCTGAGGGCGGGGCTTCCTCGTTCCACGACGC
>JBDGPX010000064.1:0-17224 GCA_042219475.1 Halobacteriales archaeon | reverse complement strand
GTGTATACTCAGGTATACAGATTAATCAATCCTCGGCCGTGATCCGGAATCGCTCTCGTGTCGGCAGACGCCCGACTCGACCGACCGAATGAATTATCGCGCGTTTCTCCGCCGATTCAAGGAGGCGTGCGAGGCGGCCGACATTCCGGAGAACAAGCGGCGCCCATACAATCTCCGGCACACACGGCTGACCGAGGTGGCGACGTTCATGGGCTACGAGCAGTTGAACAAGTTCGCCGGCTGGGTACCGGGCAGCAGTCGCGCCAAGGTGTACGTCCACCTCAACAATGACGACGTGAACAAGGCGATCCGCGAAGAATACGGCCTCAGCCAGAATGTCGAGGAAACGGAGGAGATTGCGTGCCCGTTCTGCGGCGCCACGAATCAATCTGAGCACACCGAATGCCGGCAGTGTGGCCGGCCGCTCTCCTTGGAGCAGCAGGTTGAACAGGAGGAGCAACAGTCCGTCCTGGAACGGTTAGCCGAACTTGAGGAGCAGGGCGTCTTGGAGAAACTGGAGGAGTTGGAGGAGGTGACGACCTGATTCAGGCGAATTCTTATAAATGTGTACGTACAATGTACCTACAAACGTGGTGGAGATGGATCGGACCAGAGTCAACTTCCGGCTGCCAACGGACCTGCTCGAAAAGGCCGACGTGGCTGCCGACATCACGCACAAGAACCGGACGGACATCGTCACGGAAGCACTCCAGGAGTATCTGGACGACATTGAGGACGACGAGGACGTCAAAGAGGCCGTTGTCGACCTGTACCTCGACGACGAGATCAGTTTCGACCTGCTGGAAGCGTTCATCGGCCGGCAGGACGCCGAAGCCGTCCGCGCCTCGAAAACCCTCCTCGACCAGGGAGCGGAACTCGCAGACGAGCTGGCCGACCTGTGATGCCGGATGATCGTCGCAGACACCAGTGCTCTCATCTCGCTAGCAACGGCTGACATCTTCGATATCGTCCTGGTCGAGTTCGATGTCCACACGACCGACACCGTGATCGAGGAACTGGAGGACACGGCCAGTTTCGACGACGTGCACGGCGCCGGAGCACAGCAGGCACTGAACCGGCAGGATCAGCTGACCGTCCACACCGTCGAGGAAGGGTTCACGTCGTCGCGTGTCGACACCGGGGAAGGCAGCTGCTGCGCCCTGGCCGACGACATCGACGCTGTATTCCTCATCACTGACGACCTCCGTGCGCTCCCCGAACTCCAGCGGCTGACCGACGCCAATGTCGCCATCTCCCCAATCGTGTTGAAGGCGCTCGTCACGCGGGGCGTCCTTGACCGCGACGACGCGCTGGCCCGGCTCGAACGGTTGGCGGGGACCCGGGACTGGCTGGGCGCCCCAATCTACCGGCGAGCCCGCCGCTTGTTCGACGAATAGGGGAAAACCCCCACAGAAGCATCCGAACCACGCTGTCGCCGGAGTTGCATCCCCTTTCCCCCTTTCCTTTCTTTTTTTCCTTTCCTTTCTTTTTTTCCTGAGCCGGGGATTCGCGGTCGCGTTGGATGAGTTCGATCAGCTCGACGATCCCACCGAGGTCATCTACGATTTGCAGCTCGTCTGCGAAGACGTCAACTAGGAGCTGGGCCTCATCCTTGTGTCGAATCAGCACCCTTCCGGCCTCCATCTTGACCCACGGAGTGAGAGCCGACTATCGCTTCAGACCCTTGGATTTCGTCCCTATACAGCGCCCGAACTCGTCGACATTCTCGAACAGCGGGTGGAGCAAGCGTTCCGCCAGGACGCCGTATCCGATGATGTGCTCGAATTGATTGCGGAGAACGTCGCCGCGCAGGGCGGGGATTGTCGAGAAGCACTAGATCTATTGCTGCGCGCGGGCCGCCGAGCCGATGAGACAGGAGAAGAGAAAGTCAGCAAGGAAACCGTTGAGGATATATTTGAATCCGCGAAGTCGTGAAGTATTGTCGCGTGCGGCTATAGGACGATCGAATTCGGGATTGGCATTAGAAGAATTTTCTAGATTCGGCATAAAAATCATACATAGGAGAAGCGGCCTCGGCACTCATAGGGGTCGTCATCGCCGGGTGCCGACGCCGGCTCAGTCAGGTGTGCTCGTCATCGGCCGGTCGTGACTACAGCCGGCCGACAAAAATCGTTTCCGTCCCTTCTCACTGACCGTCACTCCAAAACCCACTTACCACCGCTCGACTTCCGGGCAAGCAAGCTATGACCGTCTCACGAACCGTCGAACTCGAAGGCCACATCATCGACTCCGGGATGATGCAACGGGTCTTCGGGATCGTCATGGACATGGGCGGGTCCTTCCACGTCGAGCAGTTCGACGTCGGAACCCGCAAGGACGAGACGTCCTACTGTCGGATGGAGGTCAGCGCCGATACCGAGGGAGATCTCCGGCCGATCCTCCACGAACTCCACCAGAACGGGGCCAACATCGCTGACCCCGTCGATGCCGCCCTCGAACCCGCGCCGGACGATCAGGTCGTCCCGCCGAACTTCTACTCGACGACGAACCATCCCACAGAGATCCGGTATGACGGTGAGTGGATCGACGTCGAGGACATCGAGATGGACTGTGCGATCGTCGTTGAGGCCGATGGCGCGACGCCCCGGGCCTATACGGAGGTGCTCAACGCCATCGAGGCGGGTGATCTCGTGGTCACGGGCGAGGCCGGCATCCGGGTCAACCCGCCCGAACGACCGCGGGACGCAAGCGGCCCCTTCGGTTTCATGCAGGGTGGGATTTCCTCCGAACGGCCCTCGGAGTCGCTCATCGAGGAAATCGCGGAGGTCATGGCCGAGGTCAAGGCCGACGACGGGACTGTCCTCGTCGTGCCGGGCCCGGCACTGATTCATTCGGGGGCGGGTGACGACCTCGCCCGGCTGGTGAATGCGGGCTACATCGACATGCTATCGGCGGGCAACGGCTTTGCCGTTCATGACCTCGAACGCAACCTGTACGGTACCTCCCTCGGGATGGACGTCGAGACGATGGAACACCCTCGGAAGGGTCACAAACACCACATCTACACGATCAGTGAGATCATCCGGGCCGGCGGGATCGAGGCCGCCGTCGAGGACGGGTTAATCGATGCCGGCGTAATGTACGAGTGTGTCACCAACGACGTGCCCTACGTCCTCGCGGGATCGATCCGGGACGACGGCCCCCTCCCCGAGACGATCACCGACGCCGTCGAGGCCCAAAACGCCATCCGTCAGCAGGCCCGGGAGGCCGATCTCGTGGTGATGATGTCGACGCTGCTGCACTCGGTCGCCGTCGGGAACTGCCTCCCGTCAACGACGCCGACGATTTGTGTCGATATCAACCCCGCGACGGTCACGCAACTGCTTGATCGGGGCAGCGCCCAGGCGATCGGGATGGTGACCGACATCGGGACGTTCGTGCCGTGGCTCGCCGAGAAACTCCTCGATGAGTGAATCCTCCAGGAAGCAACCGGTAGAGTGCCCTGATTCGGGTATGAGGACGAACGCAGATTAGATTTCTATTCGATCCGTTCGCGTGCACCGGCGACGAGCAATGGCAGCGTGATCGTCGCGTCGCCGACGACGGTGGCGTTCCGGGCGTCCTTTTCGAGTTTTCCCCACGACCGGGCCTCCTCAAGGGTTGCCCCCGAGAGCCCGCCCGTGTGTTCGGGGTCGGTCGTCAGCTGGACCGCATAATCGTACGACGAGGGTGTGACGAGCATCGTCTGGAGCACGTAGTTCTTGGGGACGCCGCCGCCGACGACCATCGCGCCGGTCCGCTCGGCCTCGTGGGCGAGGTCGTTAAGGTGGGACATATCGCTGAGCGCATCGAGCGTGAAGTCGGCGATCTGCGAGCGCATCCAGGCCTGTAGCCCCAACACCGAATCCTGAATCGCGGGTACGTACACTGGGACGTCGTGCTCATAGGCGGCCGCTGCGATGCCGGCATCCTCCTGGATGTTCTCGCGGTCGTTGATCTCGGCGTTCGCCCGGCCGAGCTCGGCGGTGAACTCCTGGATCGAGACCGTCCGATCGACGGCCGGAAACACCGCGTCCCGGAGGTGGTCCTCGAACAGCGTGAAGTGCTCCTGGGGGAGATAAACGTTGTAGATCCGATCGACCTGTTCGTCCCGGAGGGTCTCGTCGTGTTCGCGGAGCGTTTTGTCCTCGGCGTGGGGTCGGCCGTGATGGTGTTTGCCGCCGATGGCCTCGATGGCGTCATGGGTGAGGTTCGCGCCGGTCGTCACCAACGCATCGATGTGGCCGTCGCGGAGGAGGTCGGTCACGATCCGCCGCATCCCCGCCGGGGCCATCGCTCCCGCCAACCCGAAGAACACGCGGACGTCATCGTTGCCAAGCATCTCCGCGGAGACATCGACAGCCTCGTGGAGGTCGCTCGCGCCGATGCCAGCCTTGCCGTACTCGTCGATCAGGTCCCCGACGGTCATGCCCGCCCACACGTCGGTGTGACCGATGGGATCGTGTTCGAATTCCTCGCGATCCGGATCGAGGCCCCCTGGCTCGTCCGACCCGTCGCTCGGTGCGTCGTCGGTCATGGCTATACCTGACTGTGGGCACCGGCGCAGTTGAACGCCGCGGTCCTTACAGCGGTAGCGAGGCGAAAGCCCACCCGTTCACGGGTGTGGATGAAGCCGACGACTGGGAATCAACCCACGAAAGTGCGCTGTCCCCGGAGTTTTATATCCAGCCGAAACAAAAGTATGACCACACCGAGGCGGTCCTGCCGCCCGAGTAAACGGATAATATCGGGATTCGGACCACACCACGCCTGAAGGAATCCCCTTCGGGACGCTGGCTATGGATTCCGAACAAGCACGGTAACTCTGAATCCCCGTGCCGGGGATAGGAGTAACGGCGGCTTGGCCCCGCCAGCAGCCCGGTCATGCCGACTGGTCTGCAAACCTGAAACTCCCAACGTGGGAATCCCACGGCCTTCAGCCGTGGGAGGAGGTCAATCCCAGTCGGGATAGGCGTCGTCGGCCATCTCGTCGATTGGGTATTTCGGCCGTGGAATGTTCTCGTACTCGAACCGGCGTGGGTCGATGGCGTAGGCGCCGGGACTGTCGATCGGGATCACCTCGCTGGCCATCGGCTCGTAGTCAGCGCGGTAATGGTTCGTGCTCTTCACGACGAGTACCTTCAGACGCTCTGGCTGGATGCCGACATGGCGCCAGATCTCCGCATCGAGGGGCTGATGACGGTGTTCGGTGACGATGACCTCGACCCCGTCATCGGCGCCACACTGGAGCCGAATCGTCCGGCCCATGTGGTTCTCCCGGCCGGTACCCATCGGTCCGGTATTGACGAACTCGCCGTCAGTGATCGCCTTCACGTAGGCGTCGAGGTCCGCAATGGGTTCGCCATGACTGGGATCCGTCTTGCCACCGAGATCGACGGTCACGCGTTCGCCGACGCCCGCCTCGACGCACTGGTCGACGACTGCCGGATCCCATATGATGGCGAACCCTGCGTTCGTCGCCTCCTGCTCGATGAGTTCCCGGAGTACCGGCGTCGTGTCCGCCGCGCCGCCGCCGCCGGGATTGTCGCCGGTGTCGGCGAGCACGACCGGACCGGCATCCGTATCGAGGTCGGCCGCCAGCTCCCGTGCCTGCCTGACGGCCGCCGCCGGGGATGGGTAATCCGTGATCAGCTCGTCACGTTTCTCCCAGATCATCGCCGCGATCTCCTGGGATGCCGCCCGGGCGGCGTCGGGATCGTCGTCGGCGACGACCGGCACTGAAACTCCCATCGACGGGACATCACCGTGGTTGAATCCCGGGAAGACGTTGACTTTCAGGACGTTTTCACGCTCCTCGAGTTCCCGGGCCCGGTGTTTGACTTCCTCCATCGGACCGGCGAGGGTATTCTGGTTTGGCCCGTAGATCAGGTTCGGCGGCCGCTCGATGTGCATGACAGGATCGATCTCCCCGCGCATCGCTCCGAGCAGCAGCTCCATCCCCCGGCGGCCGGTGTCACCCATGTCGATATGGGGGTACTCCTCGTAGGCGACCAGGGCATCGGCCTCGGCGACGAGCTGATCGGTGATGTTCCCGTGGAGGTCTAGGGTGACCACGATCGGGATATCCGGTCCGACGATCTCCCGGACATCGGCCGTGAGCGGCCCCTCTCCATCGTCCATCCCTTCCGGGATCATTGCGCCGTGGAGCGGCAGGATCACGCCGTCGTAATCGCCGGCATGCTCACGGGCGCCGTCGAGGATTTTCCCCGTATAGAATCCGTAGGCCTCCTCGGTGACGACGTCGCTTGGCGTCGCGCTCGCGGCGACGGTCTGGAGCAACTCGACCTCCTCACGCTCGGCGACATCGATGACGCCGCCAACGGCAGTGTTCGTTCCCCGGTAATGTTCCGTGACTTCCTCGCCGAAATATTCATCGCGCTCTTGAAACGCCGCGCGGTCGGCACGCATCGCCGAGAACGTGTTCGTCTCGTGGGAGAAGCTGCCGACCAGCACCGTGAATTCTGTCATACTGCCGCGCTTCGCGGCATCGTGACATAAAGATATCTGGCGATCGAACTCTCCCAGCTCCTCACCTGTTACCGATCGTCGTTCCGATGCGAGCGGCCACCGGCGTGCTCAGAGCCGGGTCGGGCGGTCGATAAACGTCGTCTCAAGGCCCCACTCATCGGCCAGCCCCTGGAGCGACCTGACGCCGAACGTCTCCGTGGCGTAGTGGCCGGCCAAAATCACGCTGACGTTGGCCTCCTTGGCCTCGTGGTAGAGCTGCTGTTTCCCCTCGCCGGTCAGGAGAGCGTCGGCTCCTTCTGTGGTCGCCTGGTCGAGAAAATCGGCGCCGCTGCCGGTGACGATCGCCACCTCTTCGAGCTGATCGGGGCCAAACGGGAAGACCTGTGGCGAGCGGCCGCCGGTATCGAGTTCGGCCTCCAACTGTGACGCTACGTCCTCAACGGGCGTCGCGGGATCAAGCCGGCCACGCTGGCCGATGTACTCGCCGTCGACGTCGCCGAAGGGTGATCGATCAGTGAGGCCGATAACGTCCCCGACCCCAGCGGCGTTCCCCAGGTCGGGGTGGCCATCGAGCGGGAGATGGGAGACGTACAGTGCGATGTCGTGTTCGAACAACGGCTTGAGCCGGCGGTAATGGGTGTCGGTGACCCGTTCGAACCCGCCCCACGAGAGGCCGTGGTGGACCACCATGGCACCGGCACCGGCCCCCACGGCTGCCTCGATGGTCTCGACGGCGGCGTCGACCGCGAACGCGACGTGATCGAGCTCGGTATTCTCGGGACCGACTTGGAGCCCGTTCGCGCTCGCATCGATTGGGGCGTAGGCGTCCGTTCGGAGCCGCTCGTCGAGCCGGTCAACGAATCTGGTGAGTTGCATTGCTCGTGGATTCGGTCCGCTGTTGGGAAACCGTTGCGGAACGGTGTCGAGTTTCCACCACTCCTCACTATATGGCTGGCTCTCGTCCATGCCGATACATTGTGAGAAAATCCCGTCCGGTTGGAGTCGGACCGGCCACGGATTGACGATCGTTGGGAATGTGGATGAACGGACTGCCCATCTAGACCAACACTCCCCGCCCTATCGGGACACGCGATCCAATCTAATCGTCGGTCTTATAGAATAGCGGGAGAAAACCAATTGAGACAATCCACCAGCAAACGCTCGGCCTACTCCCCAACGGATCTGAACCTACACCTTCACATATAACATTTAACCGACGATTTTGCGCTGTTCTTCGTACTCGAGGTATTCGATCTCGTCGTCGGCCGACAGCTCCTCGCCATCGGGGACCTGCATGGTAATGGTCTCGTAGGTTTCCAGATCCATGACCTGGGCGACATCGCTGTCTTCCATGTTGACGACCTGGCCCTGTTTCCGATTGATCAGTGGGACCCAGACCTTCTGATCGACGGGTTGCGAGAAGTTTCGTCGTTTGTCATCGAAGACCCCCCGTCCCTCGACGCGGGCTTTGGCGCTGCCGTGCTTGCCGGGTTTGGCGGTGCTGTAGGAGATGATCTCACAGGGGACGCCATCGATCATGACGTAGTTGCCCTCTTGGAGATCGCGTACTTCCTTCTGTTCTCTGGCCATATTGCACGGTAGTTGACGTGTCTGTATAAACGGTTTGGACTCTGTCGCGGACGGTCCCGGGCGATGCGGTGGCTCTCCGGCCGGTTCAGACCGACTCGGCCGTCGCGTGCTGATCGATAAATCGACCGAGCCGATCGAGTCCCTCATCGAGCTCCTCGGTCGGGAGCCCGAACCCGATCCGGAAGTACTGATCGTAGCCGAAGAGATGCCCCGGTGCGAGGACGACGCTTTCCTCCTCGACGAACCGCCGACAGAAGGTCTCGGCATCCGGGAACCCGTCTGGGATCGTCACGAAGCCGTTGACGCCGACCGGATCGTACCAGTCTAACCCGTGGGTATCGATGAACGACCGGACCCGATCGCGGTTCGTTGCTGCGAGTTCGCGGTTTTCGGCCAGGATCGCCTCCTCCTTTGTACCGAGGGCCTGCTTGGCGACGTGTTGTCCGACGATCCCCGGCGAGATGGTCGTGTAGTCCTTCCATTCCCAGGCGTCCTCGATCAACCCTGACTCTCCGGCGATCCAGCCAAAGCGTGTCCCCGCGAGCCCGTACGCCTTCGTCAGACTGGTCGTCGAGATGCCGTGATCGCCCATCGATGCTACGGGTGGCAGCGGATCGTCCGCGAGTAGCCGGTAGACCTCATCACAGAGGAGGTAGGCGTCGTTGTCGGCGGCAAGGTCGTACAGCGCCTCGATCTTCGCCTGATCGTGATAGCGGCCGGACGGGTTGTTCGGGTTCGCGATGACGATCAACTCCGTGTTCGGTCGGATCGCATCGGCGACTGCATCGGGATCGAGCTCCCAGTCCGGCGGCTCGAGCCAGACGCGGCTCGCCTTACCGAAGCTGTCGGGCAGCGCCTCGAGTGCCTGATAGGTCGGTGTCACGACGACGCTGTGGCTGTCGGCTGTCAACTGGGAGGCAAACACCAGGAAGTTCGCTTCCTGGGTCCCACACGTAAACAAGATCTCGTCCCTCGAACGGTCATAGCGCCCGCCCACCTCGGCCCGGAATTCCGGATCGCCGTTCGTCGGAATGACGTAGCCGAAGGTGCCCGGATCGAGATCGAAGCGGTCGGCCTCGAGGGATCGGATGCCGCTCTCGGCCAGCATGATGTCGGCCTCGTGTTCGTATTTCGCGAACCATCGTTCGAGGCTGAAGGGTTCGATCTGCATGTCCGATACCTTATCGAGTACCAACCTAAAGTCACTGATACCCACCGTCGGTTTGCGAGCCGGGCTTACTGCTCGTGATCGGTCGTCGGCCCGGAATCCATCGACACGTCGATATCGACAGCCGGCTCCTCGTCTGTCTCAGCCCCATTGAGATCGGCCATCTCGCCAGCCTCCTCCTGTCGTTCCCGAAGGTTCTGGCGGGTGAACTGTGGCTTGGCACGGATACCCCTCGGCCGCCGGAAGGACCGATAGAGCAGGATGGCCGTCACGATCACGAATACCCCACTGACGGCCGCTGCTCGGATGTCGGCCGGATAGAGAAAGGCCGTCGAGAAGATCGTCGAGCCCAATACCAGCCCGTAGATCAGTCGTTTGGCGAACGTTTCGAGGATGTCGTTCGTGTCCCGTAGCTCCGCCCGAACGGTGAGGCTGTCGCGTTCGACCTTATCGAGGGCCGCCTCGAACTTCGAGGGGAGCTGTACGCTCGATTGAGCCGCTTGGCGGAGGTCCGTCGCGCCCTCCTCGATGAACTGGCGGATGCTCTCCTCGCGGTACCCCTGCTCAGTTAGATAATCCGTGGCGACGGCGATGAAGTCGAAATCGGGATCGAGCGTCACACAGACGCCTTCGACGACCGTCGCCACCCGTAACACGAGCGCCATGTCACGCGGCAGCCGCAGGGGAAACTCGTAGATGGTGTCCTCGACCTGGTTGACGATCTGTTGAACCCGATACTGTTCGATGTCCTGCCCGCGGGCATCCTCGATGGCGAGTTCCATCACCTGGCCCATCGTCTCACGATCCGCCTCCGGGCTGAGTGTGCCCATCTCGATGAGCGCATCCAGAATCGCGTCGATATCCCGGTTGGCAACCCCGATGTAAAAATCGATGATCGTATCCTGAATCCGCGGAGGGACCTGACCGCTCATCCCGAAGTCATAGAAGATGATCGTTCCGTCGGGCTGGACGGCGAGATTGCCCGGATGGGGATCGGCATGGAACACGCCGTCCTCGACGATCATCTGCATGTAGATCCGCTGGAGACGCTCGGCGAGTGTCTCCCGATCGAGTCCCATGGCGTCGATCTCATCGACGTTCGTGATCTTCGTCCCCTCGACGTACTCCATGGTCATGACCCGGCGATCGGAGTGGCTCTCGACCAGTTCCGGAATCCGGATCGTGTCGTTGTCCTCGAAGTTCTCCCTGATCTGGACGAGCATACCGGCTTCCCGGACGTAGTCCATCTCCTGGCGGATCGTCTTCGCGAACTCGTCGGCGAGGTTCTCAAGCGAGAACGACCGGGCCTCACCCACGAACTGCTGGAGGATCGGCACCGACCAGCGGATCACCCGGAGGTCCGCCTCGACGAGGGATTCGATCCCTGGCCGGCGGACCTTGACTGCGACCGGTTCGCCGTCGATCCGAGCGAAGTAAACCTGGCCGAGGCTCGCCCCGCTGATCGCGTCCGTGTCGAACTCGTCGAACCGCTCATCGATCGGCCCGAGTTCGTCCTCGACGACGGTCCGGGCCTCTTCCCACGGCGCGGGCGGAACCCGATCCTGGAGTTGTGAGAACACGTCGACGTACTCCGGTGGGAGGATATCCGGCCGGGTCGAGAGCAGCTGGCCGAGCTTGATGAACGTCGGTCCGAGCGTGAGTAACGATCCCAGAAGCTTTGTGGCTCGGTCGCGGCGCATCGCGGGCGTGACCTGCCGGCTCGCGCCGAAGACCAGAAACCGATGTCGGTCCCGAAGGTAGGCAATGATCAATGGCAGGAACTGCCAGAGGACGACGACGAACCGACGATACGCACGTAGTTGGACCACAGATCAGTCTCCAAAAGCGGGGATCGTCGATCCTACGCCTCTTCGATCGGGATGACGTGTTCTTCGGACGCCCCACGCTTGGGGAGTCGGAGTTCGAGGACGCCACGCTCCATCGTGGCATCGGCCGCATCGCCGGTTGCGTCCGGCGGAATGGGGAGGTCGACGTCCAAGAACAGCGATCGATCCTCCCTGCGATACTTGAAAGATTCCGGGACAGCCTTCTCACGCCGGGCTTCGATCCGGACTTGGCTCTCCTTTAACGTGATGTCCGTCGTCTCCGCGGTCGCTCCCGGAAGATCGATCACGAGTAGATACGCGTCCTCGCTTTCGAGGAGATCGGCGAAGACTGCGTCCGGGAGATTCCGCAACGCATCACGAAGCGTTGACATGTTCCGGGCTAAGGGGAGGAACGCGAAAAAGGCCCCGATACAGTCGGACACGACAGTGTTCTGGTGCAACCATCGAGATATCGACCGGACGCCGTGTCCGACGGTGTCGACGTGGTTGGGATCATCGACCAGTCCGAGGAACATGATGTGACTATCTCGATCCGGACGACGGTCGTGTTCGGGGACAACGTGATGGTTACACAGAGTCGAGGAGAAAGCCCACGACTTTATCGTCGCCGCTGATGTGGATATCGAAGTCGGCCCCGGTTGACGGCACCGACATTCGATCCGATGGGCGCTGAACCGGTTCGAAACCGCTGTCGATCGGTGAGGGCTCAGGCTTTATCGTCAGTCACTGAGCATCGATTGGAGTTCCTCGAATCCCTCGATCCGTCGATCGCCAAGGACGCACTGCCGGCGGCGGTGGGGGTTGTGGCGTTCGACGTGAATCCCATCGAGGCCGGCGTTCCAGGCGGCGCCGATGTCGTTAGCCCCGTCGCCGACGAGAACGCCATCGGATCGTCCGGCGACGCCGAGCTGTTCCACCGTGACCTCGACCGGCCGCGGATCCGGTTTCCACCCCAGGTCGTCCGAACAACAGACGACGGTTCCGAACCAGTCGCGGATGTCGAGCCGATCGAGGACTTGTTGCGTGATCGCCGGCGGGCAGTGGGTGACGACGCCGGTTGGACACTCCAGGGTGCGGATCCATTCGGCATCCTCGTAAAGATACGTCGCCGCCGCCCGCGTCCGGGGATCGTCGACGGCATCGAAGACTGTCCAGAAGGCATCGGGATCGATCCCCCACTCCCGGAGTTGGGCCGAGCGAGCGCTCCCGAGTCCGTACCAGATGATCTCGGCCTCGCGATCGGTAAACGACCGCCCTAGCCGATCGCCGACCCGGTCGAACACTTCCCGGATGTATGGCCACTCGACGTCGACGAGCGTGCCGTCGAGGTCGAACAGCCAGAAGTCATAGCCCGGTCGGCTGGTGGTCATTCTCGCATCGGTCCCTACGTCGCCGGCCGGGAATAGGCGTTACGTTCGGTCCTGATCGGTGCCATCGAGGGTGATCCGGCGGACGTCGATGATCCGTTCGTCGTTCCGGATGGTCGACATGGCGGAATCAGGGACCGGATCGTCCAGGTTGTACACCGTCAGCGCCTCGCCGCCGATGGTTTCGCGGCCGTTGAACATCGCCGCGATGTTGACATCGTGGTCGCCGAGTACCGTTCCGATGAACCCGATGACGCCGGGGGTGTCCTCGTTGTGGGCGATCAACATTTGGCCGTACGGTACCGCGTCCACCCGATAGCCGTCGATCCGAACGATCCGGGCATCGTGGTCAGCGAAGAGCGTTCCGGAGACATCGACCGTCTCGTGGCCATCGGTGACGGCGACAGTCACCAGGCTGCGGAAGTCCTCGGTTTGGGAGGTCCTCGATTCGGTGACTTCGACGCCACGCTCCTCGGCGATCCGGGGGGCGTTCACGGCGTTGACCCGCCACTCCAGCGGCGAGAACACGCCTTTGAGCGCGCTGGCAGTGATCAACTCGACGTCCTCGTCGGCGAGATCACCCCGGTAGGTCACCTCGACGCTCTCGATACGTTCCTCGAGAAGCTGGGTGGCGATCCGCCCCGCCGTTTCGGCGAGATCGACGTACGGCTGGAGCCGATCGAACGTCCGTTCGTCGATCGAAGGGGCGTTGAGTGCGTTCATCACCGGTTGATCGTTGAACGCCGCGATGATCTGCTCGGCGGTGCTGATCGCGACGTTCTCCTGGGCAGCGGCGGTACTCGCCCCCAGATGGGGCGTTACGACGATCTCTTCGACCGAGAGGAGTGGGTTGTCCGGCGCCACCGGCTCCTCTTCGAACACGTCGACGGCCGCCCCGGCAAGGATGCCGTCGTCGACGGCAGCGGCCAATGCGGCCTCGTCGACGACACCACCGCGGGCGCAGTTGATCAGATAGCCCCCCTCCAGTTCCGCGAGTTCTGTCTCGCCGATCAGGTCCTCGGTTTCCGGAGTCAACGGCGTATGGATGGTCAGGACATCCGCCCGGTCGAGACAGGTATCCAGGTCGACGAGCGCGGCGCCGAGCTGTTCGGCACGGTCTTCACTGATGTACGGATCGTAGGCCACCAGCTCCATCCCCAGATCGCCGAGACGCTTGACGACTTCCTGACCGACTCGGCCGAGACCGACGACCCCGAGGGTTTTGCCGTTGAGTTCGGTCCCGAGGAATTCCCCTTTGGCCCACTCGCCGTCCCGAAGGCGGGCATGGGCCTGGGGGATCGATCGGGCCGTCGCAAACGTCATTGCCACCGTGTGTTCCGCGGCAGCCCGGACGTTACCTTCGGGGGCGTTGGCGACGATCACGCCGTGGTCGGTCGCAGCATCGATGTCGATGTTGTCGACGCCGATGCCGGCCCGACCGACGATAATGAGGTCCCCAGCGGCCTCGAAGACGGTCTCAGTGACCTCGGTTCCTGAACGGACGATCAGCCCGTTGGCGTCGCTCACCGCCTCGAGCAGTGCCTCGCCGGTGACATCGTACGCCCGTTCGACCGTGATACCCACCTCGCGGAGCCGGTCGAAACCGGCGTCCGCGATCGGATCCGTCACTACGACCTTCATGCCTGTTCGGTGCCGCTTAATCGGGAATAACACTTCGCTTTGAACGTTACTCGGTGTTGAGGCCGGCGAACGTACCAATTAGGGCGGGAACCGCGGCTTTTGAGACGCTCCGCCTTCACTCATCAGCATGGACTGGGGTCTGGTCGCATTCGATTTCGATGGGACGCTCTCCGATTCGGAGATGACGGTACTCTTGGGCGAACAGCAGGGAGTCGCCGAGGAGATGGCGGCCATCACCGAGCGGGCGATGGCCGACGAGATCGAGTACGCGACGAGCCTGCGACGACGGGCTGCCCTGCTTGAGGGACTTTCCATCGAAGCCGCTGATCGGGCCTTCGACGCTGTCGAGCTCCGTCCAGGGACGGCCGAAGTGCTGTCGACGATCCAGAATGCCGGGCTCCGGACGGCGATCCTGACCGGCGGGTTCGACCGCGGCGTCGAACGGGCGCTTTCCCGAGCAGAAACATCGGTCGATCGGATCATCGCCAACCGGCTTCCGGTCGAGGATGACGCGCTCACCGGCGATGTCGAGGGGCCGCTGATCGAGGGCACGAAGGATGACGCTCTCGCAGAGCTCGCGATGGAGTGGGATATCGATCCGGGGGCGACGATCGCCGTCGGCGACGGTGCCAACGATCTGCCGATGCTCGAGACGGCCGGTCTGGCGATCGGGTTTCGACCGAAATCGCCCGTCGAGCCGGCGTGTGATGTCGTCGTCGAATCGATGGCGGAACTCGCATCGGTACTTGAACGCAAAGAAGTCGTGTAGGGGCTTATTCAGCTGCCGACGGCTTGATCCCGGCTGTGCTGTTAGTGTAACACTTCGCGGGCTGCGTCGATGCCGGCCTGGATGTCAACATCGATGCCGACCGTCGCCATGGCCTCGCCGATCGTCCTGACGCCGCGTACCACCTGTCGGGTAGTGAGGTTGCCCATGTTGCTGACCCGGAAGATCTGGCCGCCGAGGTGGGCCTGCCCACCGCTGATGCTCACGCCTCGATCGGCGACCGCATCGAAAAACGCCGCTGGGTTCTCTTGGACCGCCGCGGGAAGCGACACCGCCGTGACGGTGTTCGAGGGGTCCGTCGGTCCGTCGACGATCGGGAAGCCGTCGAGCCCCATTCGGGCGAATCCGTCCCGGAACGCCGCTGCCTGCCGTCGGTGGCGATCGATCCGGGCAGCCATGCCCTCTTCACGGATCTGTTCGACGGCGACCGCGAGCGCCCGAAACAGCGGGACTGCGCTGGTGAACGGTGTCTGATGGTCGTCGGCTTTCCGGAGATACCAGTCGAGGTCCTCGTAGAACGGCGCCCGATCGCCGTCGATCGCCATCGCTGCCCGATCGGTGACGTACATGGCACTGACGCCGGGGGGCGCCGCCAGGGCCTTCTGAGCGTCGGTGATCGCCATGTCGACATGCCAGTCGTCGATACGGAATTCGTCACCGCCGATGCTCGTGACGCCGTCGACGACGAAGTGTGCATCGTGTTCGTCGGTCAGCTCCCCGACCGCCTCGATGGGGTTCAACAGCCCGGTGCTGGTCTCGTTATGGACCATCGTCACGATGTCGGTGTCGTCGTCGAGCGCCGCCGCCACGGTGTCCATATCGAAGGAGTCCCCCCACTCGACTTCGACTCGGGTGGTTCGGGCATAGCGGTCGGCGATCCGGGCGAACCGTCGCCCGAACTTGCCGTTGACGAGCGAGACGACCTCACTGTCAGTATCGGCGAGGTTCGCTACGGCCGCTTCCATGCCCATCGTCGCCGTGCCGTTGAGCACGAGGCTCGTGCCGTCCTCGTTGGTGACTGATTCGTCCGGCGTTGAGCGACGGAAGACGTAATCTAGCCCGTCTTGAGCCCGTTCGTAGACCGATTCGAATTCGGCGGAGCGATGGGAGACCATGGGCGCATCCATCGCGCGTCGCACCGATCGGGTGATCGGTACCGGGCCGGGATTCAAGAGCAGAAAATCCTCACGCATGTCTCGGGATTACCAAGCGTGTGCATAAGCCCTCCGCATCGACCGATCGTGTGGTTTCGACCGGAGCTGTCGATCCCGACCGTTCGTACGTGGCGTAGAGTGTAACCGCTCCGTAGCTTTTCAGCATACTCTATAATGTAATTAAGAGATAAAACAGAGGGTGATCGTGCTATCGGTATTCCTCAATGTCGACGGTCCGCTTCGTTTCCTCGTGAGTGAGGTCAGTATCCGCCGACACCACCGGCGCATCTAAGTGTCGTCCGACAGCCGCGATCAGCGCGTCGTGACCAGTAAGATCCGGTCCTTGGGGACCGATTTCATCGGCGATTTCAGCCGCGATAACGGCCATATAAGTGTCTACCTCGTACTTCTCGGTCCATTCTAGATCGACACGAGCACCGTCGATATCCCCGTTAGCGAAGTTTCCTTCGCCAACCAACGCCTCGGCGTACGCCGGAATCGGTAAAACCCACCGCTCGGATTCGCCGCCTTTCGCTTCGTAGAACTCTTTCGTTGACTCCTCGCCGTTCAGATAGTCGATCAGGAACGTTGCGTCAAGCACCTTCATACGTCGGCGTTCTCGCTTTCGCTGGCCAGCCGTCCCATCCGTTCCTTCTGCTTGTCCTTACTCCGCTCTCGTTGCTCCCGAACGCGCTCCGCCTGTTCATCCGACCATCGACCGAAGCCGTCGTAGAAGTTACTCTCCGAGTCGTCGTCGAGGATTCGTTCTAAGACGTCGTTGTAGCTTTCGCCCTCTCGCCGGCGTCGATCGAGGATGTGTTTCACTCGGTCGCTGACCCGAATCATCTCATCGGCGGTTGTCATCGTTAACGTAAACATTTACGTTTACAATGGATAGGTGTTGGGGTCCAAGTCGATCAGTACCGGCGTCGTACGATCAACCGCGTTCGAGACCGTTTTCGTAGCTATCGACCGGGTGATCGACGAGTACGATAACACTCTCGCGAGCAGTACCGGCGACAGCGGCGCGATGTCAACGCGAGGGATACGACGAATCAGTCGGTGCGGCGGGCTCAACGGGCCGTCCGCGTGTGAACTACCCCGCCCTGCTCGCGCTGACGCGCTCGCTGAGGGCGGGGTTTCCTCGTTCCACGACGCGCTTTGTTACGTCGGAAAGAGCC
>JBDGPX010000012.1:0-17537 GCA_042219475.1 Halobacteriales archaeon | reverse complement strand
AACCTCGTCGCCTACGCCTGGGGGCTCAACGAGCTCGAACCCGGTGACGCCGTCGTCATCTCGGAGATGGAACACCACTCCTCGTTTGTCACCTGGCAGCAGATCGCCAAACGGACCGGTGCCGACGTCCGATACATCCGAACGACCGAGGACGGCCATCTCGATATGGATCACGCCGCCGAGCTCATCGACGACGACGTTGAGATGGTCAGCGTGGTCCACGTTTCGAACGTCCTGGGGACGGTCAATCCGATCGCCGAGCTCGCCGACATGACCCACGAACAGGACGCCTACATCTTCGCCGATGGTGCCCAGGCCGTGCCGAACCGGCCGGTCGATGTCGAGGCATTAGACGTCGACTTCTACGCGTTCTCGGGCCACAAGATGGCGGGACCGACCGGCATCGGCGGGCTCTATGGGAAAGAACACATCCTCCAATCGATGGAACCGTTCCTCTACGGTGGCGACATGATCGAGAAGGTCTCTTTCGAGGAAACCCGCTGGAACGAATTGCCCTGGAAGTTCGAGGCCGGCACGCCGCTGATCTGTCAAGGGATCGCCCTGGCGACGGCGGCCGACTACCTCGACGACATCGGCCTCGATCGGATCGCCCGCCACGAACGGGAACTGGCGGAGTACACCATGGACCGGCTCTCGGAGTTCGATGATATCGAGATCTACGGCCCGCCCGCCGGCGAGGACCGCGGCGGCGTCGTTGCGTTCAACCTCGGTTCCGTCCACGCCCACGATCTCTCCTCAATCCTCAACGACTACGGTGTCGCCATCCGAGCCGGCGATCACTGTACCCAACCGCTCCATGACACGCTCGGTGTCGCTGCCTCCGCCCGGGCATCGTTCTATCTCTACAACACCAAAGCGGAGGTCGACGCGATGGTCGAGGCCGTCGACGCCGCCCGCGAGCTGTTCGCCTGAATCGGTAACACAATCCCGTCGCCGCTCCCGAATCAATCCCGCTCCCTACTGCGGAACCCTTTTGGTCCGTTTTCGCTTATATACGGGCAACAATGGGTATGGGCTCGGACATGTACCGACAGCAGATCCTCGATCACTACAAGAATCCCCGTAACTACGGGCAACTCGAGGAGCCGGATTTCTCCCACATCGGTGAGAATACCTCCTGTGGCGACGAGTATACGATCGATGTCGTTCTCGATGACGACGACGAGACCATCGAACGGATCGCCTTTCGCGGCGAGGGCTGTGCGATCAGCAAGGCCGCCGCGAGTATGCTCTCGGAGACAGTTCAAGGAATGACCCTCGCGGAGGTCGAGGAGTTAGACCGTGACGACATCCTCGATCTGCTCGGCGTCGAGGTGACGCCGATGCGCATCAAGTGTGCGGTGCTTGCCGAAAAGATCCTCCAGGACGGCGCGAAAATCTATAAGGGCGAACTCGATGTCCGAACGACATCGACCGAGTAGCGTTCGAGTCCGTACCCAGCTGTGGTTTTTTAACCTGAATCGATTTCGTGTGTCGTCGATATTCCGACGTGGTGGCGTGTGATTACGCTTACTCGGGTTTCAAGCCAGCCTCTTCAACCCGCATTACTGCCTCGCCGTCCGGCAGGTTCGGTGCATCCACGAGGCGGACGATCCGTTTGTCGCCCTTCGATTTGCGGAGATAGAGTCGGAAGGTCGAGGTATGCCCGAGGATGTTCCCACCGATCGGCTGGGTCGGATCGCCGAAGAACGAGTCAGGGTTCGACGCTACCTGGTTGGTGACGACGACGGCGGCGTTGTGGAGGTTGCCGATCCGCATCAGGTCATGGAGGTGTTTGTTGAGCTTCTGTTGCCGTTCGGCGAGCTCGCCACGGCCGACGTATTCGGCCCGGAAGTGGGCGGTCAGCGAGTCGACACAGACCACGCGGATGGGGACCTCGTCGTCCTGAGATTCGCTCGTGAGCTCGTTGGCCTTCTCCGCGAGGAGGATCTGGTGGTTCGAGTTGAACGCCTTGGCAACGTGGATATGATCGAGGACCGATTCGACGAGCGCTTCGAGGGCGTCCGCGTCGTCGGCCGATCCCTCGATATCCCGGAGGTCGAGCAGCGCCTCGATCGCTTCGTCCTCCAGACCGCGGACCATCTGATCGATCCGCTCGGGACGGAAGGTGTCCTCGGAGTCGATGAAGATCGCCCCGCCGCCAAGGCCGCCGTACTCCTCGGGAAGCTGGACGTTGACGACCAGTTGGTGGGTGACCTGGGACTTGCCCGCCCCGAACTCGCCGTAGACTTCCGTAATTGATTGGGTCTCGACACCACCCCCGAGAAGTTCATCGACCTCCTCGACCCCCCAGGTGAGTTTGCCGATCTGTTCGCGACGCTGCAGGACGTCGGCACCGGTCTCGAACCCGCCGATATCCGCCGCCTCTCGGGCTGCTTGGATGATATCGGCGGCGCTCGATTCGCCGACATCGGCGGTATTGGAGAGTTCACCCGGGCTGGCGACCGCGAGACTCTGATAGGAGTCGAACCCGGACTCTCGAAGCTTCTCTGCCGTCGCCGGGCCGACGCCCGGGAGATCCTGGAGTTCTTCGGTGGCTGCCATATGTCTCGTCTCCCTCGTTGGTCACCCTCCCATATAAAAATCCGTATACAGGATAGTGAAAGTGAAATATCGACAGGAAACCGCCCGCGGATGTTGTCGTTCATGGTCCTCACTCCCAGGGATGACGACCGGCTCGGTCCGGCCAGAGCGGGTACCAGTAGGATTCGTCGTCCTCGATGTCGAGTTCTCCATCGAGGACGCTCCGCAGCTTGAATTCCTGGGCGTTGTCCCGATCGCTGGTGCCCGTCGGCACGAACGGGTAGTACGCGCCGCGGCGGAAGGAGTAGATCCAATAGGCGTACTCGCCCGTCCGTTCGTGTTCGAACCCGAACACGGCCGCCAACAGCCGCGATCCGTACCCGCGTTCGATGAACTCATCGGCAGCGGCATGCACTCCGACGACGAGGTCCTCGAAATCCGGATCCTTGAGTATCACCCATTTGTAGCCGTGACTGTCGGTGTTGACCGTCGCGATCGTCCCCGCGTCACCGGCCTCGATGATCTCCCGGACCTCGTCGAGGGAGGCGGCGAAATCCGTGCTGTCGATCTCGGCGAACCCGAGTGCGCCGATACCGATCGGCTCGTAGTCCAGATTAGCCGACATCGTCACGTACGCGGTACTCATCCCGAAGAGATCATCGGGATCGGCCGCCCGCGTAGCCTCCGTCTCGGCACCGAACCCGAACAGCGCGCGGAGTCCATCGAGAATGTCCATGGTGGCGATCTTCCGTGATTCGTTTAACCACGCGTCGGTTTCACGCGATCGGTTCAAACGCTGTCGATCCCGTGGAACGTCACGGTCTCCTCAGCCGTATCGAGGGTGACGACCGATCGATGTTCCGTCGGGACCATCGGGAAGTGACCGCCCGGGTTGATCACAGTCGTCCCATCGACGTCTCGCTGTTCGGCCTCATGGAAATGGCCGTAGAGGACGTAATCGTACGCGCCCTCGGCCGTGTACTCCTCGACCGTCTCTTTGCCCTGATCGCCGTGGAGGACGAACAACCGTGTCCCATCGAATTCCAGTTCCGCATACCGACCGTGGAGCTGGCTGTCGTTGCCCAGGTCGTCGAAGAACAGCTCCAAGCCGTCCCGTTCGCCGTCATTATTCCCGAGAACGCCATGCAGCTCGAATCCCTCGAAAATCGGGAGCATCGGCGGGGCGATGAAGTCCCCACAGTGGATGATGGTCTCGACACCGTGATCCGCGAACAATTCGACGGCCGCCTCGGCCGCCGTGACGTTGTCGTGGGTATCGGCGATGATGCCCAGCTGCATACGCGCCCGTTGTTCCGCCGAGGCCTTGATGATTGGCGTCCCCAGCCGAACTGTCGGTCGCCTGGTTCAGGCGTTGGCTTCGTGGATCTCCCGCAGGACGGTGGCGAATTCCTCGCCGACCAATTCGAGGACTTCCTGTCCCTTTTCGGCGGTGGCGACCGTCGGATCGCCCTCGCTGCCGATCGCTGTGTAGGTCTCGAAATCCCGATAGGCCGACAGGACTCCCGGCGTGAACATCCCGCCGCCCTCGGCATCCA
Organism: Halobacteriales archaeon; assembly: GCA_042219475.1. Classification (GTDB taxonomy): domain Archaea; phylum Halobacteriota; class Halobacteria; order Halobacteriales; family Hikarchaeaceae; genus Chewarchaeum. The sequence continues at coordinate 13,437 of JBDGPX010000012.1, read as the reverse complement.
TGGGGGCGGTGTGTTCGACCGGCTCCATTTCTTCTTCCCGCACGAGTTCCGGGCGGAGATGCATGATCAGCGCCGTCTCGATCTCGCCGGCGTGAGTTCCGATGACCTCACCCTCACGCAGCTCCTCGGCGTGTGGTTCGATGAGGTCGAAATACATCATCCCGAGGACATCGACGTCGGGGTACTCCGGTCCGATCGTGTTCAGGGCAGCGCCGATGACTGGGGCGTTGCCGCCGTGGCCGTTCATGAACAGGACGGCATCGAAGCCGTTCGGTAACAGCGTCGCCGCGAGGTCCTCGAGTGAGCCCAACATGTGCTCGAAATCGAGGCTCGCAGTCCCACCAAGCGAGAGGTGATGCGGGGAAAACCCCGACCAGAACCCCGGTGCGATGACGAGCGGGATCTCGTCCGCGACTCGCGTTGCGCCCGCCTTGGACACCGCCTCCGCCAGGATCGTGTCGGTGGCCACCGGTAGATGCGGGCCGTGTTGTTCTAAGCTCCCGACCGGAATGATCAGAATCGAGCCGTCGGCCGCGCCGCGGTCGCGGATCTCCGGGGCAGTCATCTCGCCGAGCAGTATCTGGTCTGACGCGTCTTGGGACGTCATGGTTGCTCCAACCGCGGCAACGGACTTATACGCTACCGGTGGGCGGCGCACTCGTCCGATGACACGGTATCCTGAAGAAATCAGAGGGCCAGACGATCGATGCAACTGTCGATCAGACCGTTTCGAGTTCGCGTTCGAGGTCCTGGAGCCGTTCGATCCGTTTTTCCGTCGGCGGATGGGTGCTGAACAGGCGACCGACGATACCCGCCTTGATCGGGATGATGAAGAAGGCGTTCATCTCGGCCTGATCCCGCAGGTCTTCATCGGGCACCCGCTCGACGTTGTTCGAGATCTTCCGTAACGCTGACGCCAAGGCCGATGGCCGACCGGTGATAGCGGCCGCCCCGCGGTCGGCGGCGTACTCGCGGTAGCGAGAGAGAGCCCGGATCAGCAGGAACGAGATGATCCACACCACCAGCGAGACGACGATCGCCACCCACACGGGGGCCTGGTTGCCGCCGCGGTTGCGGCCGCCGGCGAACAGCCAGCCCCACCGCACGATGATGAACGCGAGCGTCGAGAGAAAGGACGCGATCGTCATCACGGTCATGTCGCGGTTCTTGATGTGGGCGAGCTCGTGGGCGAGGACGCCTTCGAGTTCGTCGTCGTCGAGCTGCCGGCGAATGCCGGTCGTGACACAAACCGCCGCGTGGTTGTGCGACCGACCGGTAGCGAAGGCGTTCGGCACCTTCGAGTCGGCGACCGCGACCTTCGGTTTCGGGAGATCAGCCTGCTGGGCGAGCCGTGAGACCATTGCATGGAGCTCGGGATCCTCCTGTTCGCTCACCTCCTTGACGCCCATACTCCAGAGCGTCAATCGGTCGGAGAAGTACCACTGCACCAGCGAGAAACCACCGAATAACAGGACCATCATCAGGATGCCGCCGCCGAAATACACTGTCAGGACGCCGGCGAAAACGATGTATAGCCCGAACAGCAGAAACATCGTCACGAACATCCGGAACCGCAGGCCCCAGTCCGTTTTCCACTTCATGATCGCCTGTCTAGACTTGGGGACCGACGCGCATTAATCGTTCGTCACCGAGTCAGGGAGATCGAACACGGTCCGGTCAGCCTTTATCCACCACTCGCCTACAGGGGACCGATGAGTGATTCCGGGCAGTTCTGTCCGAACTGTGGCGACCCCATCGAGGTCGATCCCGCCGAGCGGGCGGCTCGCCCTGAACTCGAAAGCCGGGACCGCCGGAAGGTCAACGCGCTCTGTGATACGTGTTATTTCGACCGCTTTGACCTCGTCGACGCGCCCGACCAACTCGATGTCCAGGTCTGTGCCCGCTGTGGCGCCGTCAAGGAGGGCAACCGCTGGGTCGATGTCGGCGCCCGGGATTACACCGACGTCGCCATCGAACAGATCGCGGACGCGCTGGCGGTCCACGTCGACGCGACCCAGGTGACCTGGGAGGTCGATCCCGAACAGGTCGATGCCACGACTGTCCGGATGCACTGTGCGTTCAGCGGCGTCGTCCGCGGCACGCCGATCTCCACGGAGGTGATCGTCCCGGTCCGGATCGCCCGGGGCACCTGCCAGCGCTGTGGCCGGATCGCCGGCGATTACTACGCGGGGACGATCCAGCTACGGGCCGCTGACCGGACGCCGACCGACCAGGAACGCACACGCGCCAAAGCGATCGCCGAGGAAGTCGTCGCCGATATGACCGCAACCGGCGATCGTGAGGCGTTCGTCACGGAGATCACCGAGGTCGACGAGGGCCTGAACATCAAGGTCTCGACGACGAAGATCGGCGAAAAGGTCGCCCGCCGGCTCACCGAGGAGTTCGGCGGGTCGTTCTCGACCTCCGAGACGCTCGTGACCCAGGACGAGGATGGTCAGGATGTCTATCGCGTCACCTACGCGGTCCGGCTGCCGCCGTACACGCCCGGGGAGGTAATCGACCCCGACGACGGCGACGGCCCGGTACTCGTCAGGAGCGTCCAGGGCAACCTCAAGGGCCGACGGCTCACGACCGGCGGGGCCTACGAAGCGGCCTTCGAAGACGGCGATGCGCCCGACGCCCGCCGGCTCGGCTGGGCTGCCGACGCCGAGGAGACGACGCTGGTGGCCGTCGAGGACGAACACGCTATCCAGGTGCTCGACCCCGAGACTTACCAGCCCAAGACGATCCCGCGACCCGCGGACTTCGAGGCCGACGACGAGACCGTCCGAGTGTTCAAGAGCCGGGCCGGCCTTCACGTCCTCCCGGAGGCATAGATGTCGACGCTTGCCGCGATCGTCCCCAAGGAAGACGCCGATCCCGTCATCGAACAGTTACGGTCGGCGGGAATCTATGATGACGACCGCCGGATCGTCGAACACGATGCCGATCACCTCGCGGTGCCGGTGACAGCATCCCCCGCGGCCATCGACGTCGAGGTGATCGACGCGCCCGATCAGCCCAGACGGATCCGGGGACTGACATCGCGACTGCGGGAACGGGGATTCACCGACGAGGAACTCGAGGCCGTTCCCAACTCCTGGGCGGTCATCGGCGACATCGTGTTGATCCAGCTCGACGGCTGCCCACAGCCCGAGGTCGTCGCGGCGGAACTACTTGCGTTACACGACGCCGAGACGGTTTTGGACCGTAACGGTATCGACGGCGAACACCGTGAGCCGGATGTCGAGGTGGTTGCCGGCTCCGGGGATACCGAGACGATCCACCGCGAACACGGCACCGCCTACGCCCTTGATCTCGCGACGGTGATGTTCTCGCCCGGCAACAAGGCTGAACGCGCCCGGATGGGTGAGATCGTTGATAGCGACGAGCGGGTGTTGGATATGTTCGCCGGCATCGGGTATTTCACTCTCCCGATGGCCCGAGCGGGCGCCAGCGTCACCGCCATCGAACGCAACCCGACGGCATTCCGGTATCTCATCGAGAACGCCAAACTCAACGGTGTCGAGCATCGTGTCCAATCCTACCGGGCGGACTGCCGGGACGTCATCGCGTGGCATCATGACGACGAGATCAACGTCGACGTGACGGCCGACCGGATCGTGATGGGCTATTACGACGCGTATGAATACCTCGATGTGGCGCTGCCGGTGGTGGTTGACGGTGGCACCGTCCACATGCATGCCGTGACCCCCGACGCACTGTTGTGGGAGCGCCCACGGCGGCGACTCCGGGGGGCGGCCGCCGACTGTGGGCGGACGGTCGAGATACTCGATGAGCGACAGGTCAAGACCCACAGCGAGGGCGTCTACCACGTCGTCATCGATGCCCGGATCGACTGAGCAGTCGCCCCGCGTTCAGTTTCCCCAGACGTCAGAGAGTGGATGGTCGTCGAAGTCCGTTCCTTCATCGTCGGTCAATTCATCGGCCTGACGCCCACGGTCTGGTTGTTGTGTCGTCGTTCGGACGGTCGATCCCGTCCCAGTGTGTGGTGACGGATCGTCGTAGGCCGCTAAAGCCGCTGTCAGATCGAAGTCCGGCAGGTTTGGTCGGTCCATGCGATCGACCTGATCCCGGAACCACGCGGGTATGCTCGGACCCACGCGAACGAAGAGATCGAGCAGGCTTGAATCGGCGAGATACGTCACCCCGTAATCGTCGGGCGATCGAACGACACGCCCACAGGCCTGGATTACTGTTCGCAACGCTGTCCGGTAGTACCATCCCCACTGATCGTCCTGCAGGCGGTGAGCCACTCGTGCGTCGTTCGTGTTCGGGAACGGCGCCTTACAGAGCACCTGCCAGCGAGCCATATCGCCCTGGAGATCCAGCGCCTCCTCCATGGTTACCGAGAGAAACACCGCTGGATCGGCACGAGCCTGCCAGGCTGTGAGTTCGGCCTCCCGTTCGGAACGGTCATGGACGTGGAGCCGATCGCCGACACCCATCTCCCGCAACCCGCGGGCCAGCTCCGACTGGATTGCATACGAGTGGGCGTGGACGATCCCCTTTTCGTCGGGATGGTTGGCCATCAACCGGACGAGCAGACGGGCGATCTTCGGGAGGGTTTCATCCCGGTCGTCGTAGGTCATCCGTCCCTGTGTGACATCGACGAGTGGCCGGTGTTCGACCGGGAAGGTATGGTCGACCTCGACGAGTGCCGTCCGGTTCGGATCGATCCCGACGCTCCGGCAGAACGCCGCCTTATCGAGGATCGTCGCCGACAACAACACGAACTTGTTGCCGCGATCCCAGACGGTGTGATGGAGATACCGCGCCGGGTTGACTGGCTTGATCGTGATGGCGCCGTCCGTGGCCTGATCGACGAGCCAGGTCGTCGCGCTGTCGAGATCGTTGGCGTCCTCGAGAAACCACCTCAGTTCCCGTTGTCGCTCGGTGAGGCGGTCCCGTGCTGCCGCCTGCTCGGCGGTGAGTTCCTGCATCCGCCGGTACTCCGTCAGTCGTCGCTCACAGCCCGCGACGATCGTCTCGGCGGCCTCGACGGTGTCATCGAGCCCATCGACCGCTGGCACGGAGACGTCCTCCCACACCGGTACTGTGTCTCCGTTCAACTCGATCGTCGCATACATCTCCGCCCACTCCGCGAGACCGTGAGCTTCGTCGATGACGACTACATCCCGTTTCCCGAAGACGTCCGAGCCGGCGGTTCGCATGAAATACGCGAGGGTCATTGCCGCATAGGCGCGGTTGGCGGCGATCGCCCGGTCGGAAAAGTACGGGCATTTGTGTTGTTTCGGACAGTCGAAGTCCCGTTCGCGGGCACAGGGGGCGCGATCGACCGGCGTGTCGGTTTCGCCGGGGAGGATACAGTCGTAATTGTGCTTGCCACGAATGATACTCAGATCATCGAGCAGGTCGTCGGCCTTGACGGCATCGAGCTGGGACACCTGGGGGGTTGTGTAGTACGCCCCGACGACCTCGTGGGCGTCGGCCTCGCCCGGTCGCCGGGCCGTACCCATCACCGCCCGGGCCAACAGTGATTTGCCGCTGCCGGTGGGTGCCCGCACCAACACGATGTCGTTGCCGGCGTCGAAAGCCGCTGCGATATCGTCTAAGGCCGTCCGCTGGTTCTCACGGAAATCGGGTGCGGGGAATTCATCGATGATCCGAGACGGCGTCACTATCCGGGCTCACAACACCCGCCGGGAAAACCTCATTGGTCGCGGCTATCGTCCCCAGATGATGTTTCTGTCTCCCGGTCGAGCGCGGCGACGTCCGCGGCGGTCGGCTCCTCCGGAAGCGCCTCGATACAATCATAACAGAGGAAATGGTCGGAGCCGTCCTCGAATTCGAGGGTTAACCCTTCGGTCCGATCGGGATCCGTACTCCAGAGATTCGCGACGCCGCCGCCGATCGAGACCGGTCGGCCACAGCCGTCACACGGATCTCTGGCCATACTCCGCCTTCCGCCGCGGATGCCAAAGCCGTTCCGCCGCGGCCTTTTTGCGCCGTGCTACCGATGATCGCACATGGATGTCGATTGTGAGGGGTGTGCGGGCTGCTGTGTCGACTGGCGGCCGCTGACCGAGGGGGCGAGCGATCACGAACGACGCGGTCCCCGACGGCCGATCGACGACGTGTACAATTTAGTGCCCCTGTCCCGGGACGATGCACGCGGGTTCCTTGAGGCAGGATTGGCCGATGCCCTCACCCCCCGGCTCTGGTATGACGACGATGGCATCGAGCTCGACGGCCATCGAATCGCCGTCCTCGACGGCAAGCCGGCTTTCTTTTTGGGGATCCGGAAACCCCCGAAGCCGGTCGAACCGTTCGGTGTCGAGGCGACGTGGTTGCCGACCTGTGCGTTTCTCGATCCCGAAACACTGCAGTGTCGGATTCACGACAGCGACATCTACCCGACCGAATGTGCCGAGTATCCGGGCCACAACCTCGAGCTCGGTGCTGAAACCGAGTGTGAGCGGGTCGAGAACCACTTCGGGGGGGATCGCCTGCGTGAAGACACGCCACCGGATGACCTCTCGACGATGTTGTTGGGTCCACAGGCCATCGGTCAGAAGCTCTTCGTCTATCCCGACCCCGATCGGCTCGCCGGCGTCATCCAGCGAGCGGTCGACCGCGAGCTAACCCAAGCTGACCGGGCGGAGTTCGTCGCCGCCGCCGTCGCCGGAGCGCCCGGAACGACCGAGACCAACATGGCCGCCTTCGAATCGGCTCGCGAGAAGGCCCGAACGACCGACTCCTGGGTCGGACGGGCGATCGAGGCATGGCGTGCCCGACGGACGGACACCGAGCCGGATCCATCGTTGGGGGCGACCATCGAGGAAGATCGGGGAGCCCCGTCGACGCCGGGATGGAAGAGTTAACCCACTTGGACCGGTAACGGTTGGACATGCGTGTGCTGGTCACCGGGGCGACCGGGTTTGTCGGTCAGCGGTTGGTTCCGGTGCTCATCGAGGCGGGACACGATGTGACGGCACTTGTCCGGGACGCTGACCGATACGATGCTCCGTCCGAGGTACGGGTCGTCGAGGGGGATCTCCTCGAACCGGGGACCATTGCACCGGCGTTTCGGGATATCGATACCGCGTACTATCTGGTCCATTCGATGCAGGCCGGTGCCGACTTCGAGGAGCGTGATCGGACGGCCGCCCATAACTTCGCCGATCAGGCGACCGCCGCCGATGTCGAACGGGTCATCTATCTCGGCGGCCTCGGCGAAACCGGTGATCAGCTCTCCCGACATCTCAGCTCACGCCGCGAGGTCGAGGCGATACTCAAGGACTGGGGGCCGCCGGTGACGACTCTGCGGGCGGCGATCATCATCGGCGCCGGCAGCGTGAGCTTCGAGATGATCCGCCAACTCGCCGACCGACTGCCGGTGATGATCACCCCCCAGTGGGTGCGCACCGACTGCCAGCCGATCGCCATTAGTGACGTCATCGCATATCTGGTGGGCGTTCTCGATGCACCGGCGACGGCCGGGCAGACCTACGAGATCGGCGGCCCCGAGGTGTTGTCCTACGAGTCGTTGCTCAGACGAACGGCCGCAGCGCTCGGACATCGGCTGTATATCCTCCGCGTGCCGGTCCTCTCGCCGTCGCTGTCGACATACTGGGTCGAGCTGATCACCGACGTTCCCGCCTCCGTCGCCAGGCCGTTGATCCTGGGACTGAAGAATCCGGTCGTTGTAACGGACGACTCGATCCGGGCCGAGATCGATCTCGAACTGACGTCGATCGATACGGCGATCGAGCGAGCGCTGGCAGCCGACGGACATATCGAACGATCCGTGCCGGCCGACACCGAAAGGGAGGCGGCCGGCTGAATGTCGGTCCATCCCGACGAGGAGGTCGAGTTCGGCGACGCGTGGGTGTATGAAAGCATTGTCGGTGCTCTCCCGTGGATCGAACTCTCTGACCGGATGGCGGTGATGATCCAATTTCTCTCCTTTGAGATCGGCGTACTGATTCTGGCGTGGGTCTATGACCTCTGGATGGCGGCGCTTGCCGGCTCGATCGCGGTGCTGGTCGCGACGATCGGCAGCGCCATCATGCTCAACCTCGGCAACCAGATCCGGGCCTTGGACGCACCGACGCCGTACCGACGCCTGCTTTTCGGATCGAGTATCGAGGTCGTCCTCTCGCTGTTCGCCTACGTCGGGCTGTTGACGTATCTCTTCGTGTACGATCCACACACCGGTGGCTCGTTACTCGCCGAGTTGCTGGGTGAGCGACCGCCGCTGGCGGTCGTTTATCTGATGTTGTTGATTCTTTGGGATGTCTGTTATCGGATCGGTACTGGTTGGTGGGCGGCGGTCGCGGCGCTGTTTCGGTCGATCCGGTATCGGTTCGATCCCAAAACAGCGGCTGGGTTTCGGCGGATCGACCGTCGCAACGCGGGCTTTGCACTCGTTCAGCTGTCACTAGTGCCACTGGTCTGGGAGTATCCGCTCTTGGTCGGGGCGCTTGTCGGCCACGTCATCGCCGTCCTGATCGTCGTCGGGGCATCGCTGTGGCTGCTCGGTCGTTCGGATACGCAGCCAGTCGATGGTCCTACGTCCCCTTGATCTGCTCGAACTGATCGAGAAGTTCCTCGGCCGACTCGCCGTCGTCGTACTCTACGCTGCCATGGAACGTGCTTCGGTCGTCAGCGAATTCGGCGTCGATCGCGTTCGCTTTCCGTTCCCGACGTTCGTGTTCGTCTTCGTCATAGTCACCCATTGCCATGGTAACCACACTCAATATTACTGGTATATACCTATCAATGTAACGCCTTCTGTCTTCGAACCGACATCTCCGGCCACGAAAGCGGCCCGTACTTATGCGACGCCTCGATACGTCCCCTATGTCCAATCACGCGGATCTACACATCCACACCACGGCTTCGGATGGTGATCTCGATCCCGCGGCCGTTCCCGCTGTTGCCCGTGAGGCCGGGCTTGCGGTCGTTGCCCTCACCGATCACGATCGATTCCACGAGGACTTCCCAGCACCCGTAATCCGGACCGATGGCGTCACGGTGGTCCACGGTATCGAACTCAAGGTTCAGACGGAGATGGCTGGACGGATAGACCTTCTGGGCTACGATCTCGATCCGACGACGGCCCTTCGCGAAGAGATCACCCGACTTCAACACGATCGGATCGAGCGTGGGGCGGCGATCATCGAGAACGTCGAGTCTCACCTCGACATCAGCCTCAATCTCGAAGCAACCGAGGGAATCGGTCGCCCTCACATCGCCAGAGCGGTGGCCGAACACCCGGCAACCGAGTACGATGTTCAGGGCGTGTTCGATGACCTGATCGCCGACGGGCAGCCCTGCTTCGTCCCTCGGGCGGTGACTCCGTTCGAAACCGGCAAACGGTTGCTTTCGGATGCGTGTTCGATCGTCGGGATCGCCCATCCGTTGCGCTATGCCGATCCCACAGCGGTGCTTGAACTCGCCGCCGATGTCGATGCGATCGAGCGAGCCTATCCCTACGAGGAGCCGGTGGATCTCACGCCCGTCGATCGGACGATCGAGACGCACGATCTCCTCGCGACCGGCGGCTCGGACGCTCATGACAATCAGATCGGCCGCGTCGGGCTCTCGGCGGTCGACTATGAACCGGTCGCGGCCCGACTACCAACGCCGGTCGACGCCGAATTGTCACAGTCGTAGGCTTCAATGCTGGGTGGGTCTAACGGTCGTGTATGCGGTGTCACTACTGCGATCGGCAGGCCGCCTTTAGCGCCGAGAAGGAAGGGATCCGGGTCGGCCTCTGTAAGCAACATTTCCGCGACCGATTTCGCGAGCTCGCCGACTCCGATGCCTTCTCCGATCTGAAAGAAGAGTTGAATATCGATCGAATGGAGTGATCGGCGCGGTCTCACCATCCCCGTCCTCGTCCTTTCGTCCTCCGTTTTTGACCATCGATCGATCGTTGAATCTCCACTAAGACTAACGGTGCCGCTTGCGTAGCTCGTCAGTATGGCGAACGATCCGGTTAATGAGGCCGACTGCGAGTGGACCGAAACCGAACGCGGCACGACCCATTTCCGACGCAAGCGCCTCGGGGCCGCTGCCGGGGGTGATGACCTTGGCTGTAGCCTCTATGAACTCCCGCCTGGTGGTCGATCATGGCCGTATCACTTCCATACGGGCAATGAGGAGGCGATCTACGTCCTTGCCGGCACGGGTGAACTCCGGACACCCGATGGCACAATCTCGCTGACGGCCGGTGATTACGTGACCCTCCCCGCCAACGAGGACGGTGCCCACCGCCTCCACAATCCGGGGGCCGATCAGGCTGAGGATCCGTTGCGGTATCTGATGATCTCGACGATGAACGATCCCGACATAACCGTCTATCCTGACTCCGAGAAAGTGAGTGTCTTCGCTGGTGCTCCACCGGGCGGGGACGGTGAACGGACCCTCAATGAGACGTTCCGCCGGACGGATAACGTCGATTACTGGGAGGGCGAGGAGTGATCAGGATCCACAGCGGCGTTCCAGTCGGTCGATTTGGCCGGTCCATCAGGACTCTTTTTGTGGGCCACCGTGGTGTGCATACCCATGGAGAAAACCCGCATCGACGAGCAGGATCGATCGCTCGGACCAGCCGCCGACAAACGCCGCCTCACCGATGCCATCGGCGCGACGGATCTCTCGATCAACTACTACGAACTAGCGCCCGGCGATAGTTTCGCCTTCGGCTATCACGCTCATTCGAATCAGGAGGAAGTCTTCTACATCCAGGAAGGCACCGTCACGTTCCGGACCGACGACGGCGAGGTGTCAGTGTCGGCTGGCGAGGTCGTCCGGTTCGCGCCCGGCGAGCACCAACGCGGTGTCAACCGGGGCGACGAGCGGGTAATCGCGATCGCCCTCGGGGCTCCCCAGGAATCAGGAGAACTCGATCTTCGACGGGTGTGTGAGTCCTGCGGCGAGGAGACCCAACAGCGCATCGAGATGACCGATGATCGGGACGCCCTCGTCACCCTGTGTGACGTCTGTGACGCCGTAACCGGCCGCTTCGTCCACGGCGAGGTCGGGGACGCCGCTTCGGAATAATCCTTCCGATCGGGGTTCGATGTCGTTCGCGCTACTGCCTCATCCATGAAGCGAACCGATCGTTGAGGATCATGGATCGATCCTGCTCGATACGATCGACCCGATCGTCGTGGCTGATCGGGCCCGTATCCCATAAAAATAGCAAGGGCGAGTATCCCGGGCCACCGGACGCGGGCGCGATGGTTCGTGGCAGTTCAGTGATAGGCGGCGATGCCAGTCAGGTCCTCACCGAGGATGAGCGAGTGGATGTCGTGGGTCCCTTCGTACGTGTAGACCGTCTCGAAGTTCGCTAAGTGGCGCATCGGCGAGTAGTCGGTTGTGATGCCGTTTCCGCCGAGTATCTCACGGGCGACCTTCGACTGTTCCCGGGCCATGCGGACGTTGTTCCGCTTGGCCATCGATACCTGCTGGGGGCGAAGGTCGCCGCGTTCTTTGAGCTCCGCTAACCGGTAGGCCAGCAACTGGGCGGTGGTGATCTGGGTCGCCATCTCGGCGAGTTTCTCCTGTTGGAGCTGAAAGCGGGCGATCGGGCCGCCGAACTGCTCCCGTTCGGTGGCATAGTCACGGGCGGTCTCGAAGCAGTCCCGGGCGGCGCCGACGGCGCCCCACGCGATGCCGTACCGAGCCTGGGTGAGACACGACAACGGGCCCTTCATCCCTTCAACGTCCGGTAGGACGTTCTCCTCGGGCACGCGGGCGTTCTGGAGACCGATACCGCCGGTGATCGAGGCCCGCATCGAGAGTTTCTCGTCGATCTTGTCGGTCGTCACGCCGTCCCGATCGGTTTCGACGAGAAAACCACGGACCGGTGTGTCATCGGCGGAGGTGTCCCGCGCCCAGACGAGCGCGACGTCGGCGATCGGCGAGTTGGTGATCCAGGTCTTTGAGCCGTTGAGGACGTACTCGTCGCCGTCCTTTTCGGCGCGGGTCTCCATCCCGGCCGGATTCGAGCCGTGTTCGGGTTCGGTGAGGCCGAAGCAACCAACCGCCGATCCTTCGGCGAGTTCCGGCAGCCATCGGTCTTTCTGTTCCTCGGAGCCATAGGTGTAGATCGGATACATCACCAGCGCCCCTTGGACGCTGGCCATCGAACGCAGGCCGCTATCGCCGGCTTCGAGTTCCTGCATCAACAGCCCGTAGGCGGTCTCGCTGACGCCTGGGAGGCTGTAGTCGTCGATGTTCGGCGCATAAAAGCCGAGATCGCCCATCTCCCCGATGAGCTCGGTCGGGAACGTCCCCTCGATGAAGTGTTCCCCGATGTCCGGTTTGACCTTGTCCTCGACGAACTGGCGAGCCGTGTCCCGGATCATCCGCTCTTCCTCGTTGAGATCGGCTTCGAGATCGACGTAATCGAGCATGCCTCTACATGGGTGTGTCCCCGTCAAAACACCTCCGACTCGATCGATCCGGGCGGTCTGACCCCACGACACCCGCTATATTACGATCCCCCTGTCAGTCGGTTCGGACCGTCGCTTCAGGTTCAGTCGTCGGTACCTCGAGGACGTGGTCGGTGAAGTTATCGAACAACTGTTTGGTCTTACAGGCTTCGGCGAACGCGGCGTCGGTTACGCCCTCTAAGAGGGCTGTCGTCCGTTCCTCGGGCAGGTCCTTGTCCTCGATGATCGCACGGGCCGTCTCCATGTCGTATTCTGGGTGGGATTGAACGCCGAAGATTCGATCCTGCCTGAACCCCTGGACGCCGTAGTCGTTTTCGGCGATCAATGTCGCATCCGGTGGCAGTTCGGTGACCGTGTCCGAGTGGGTCGTGAAGACGGTGAAGGGATCGGGCACACCGTCGAAGAGCCGGCAATCGGCGACCTGCTCGATCTCGCGGTAGCCGACTTCGGTCGCATCCATCGCTTCGACGGTTCCGCCGAGGGCGACGGCCAGTGCCTGGTGGCCGAAACAGATCCCGAGGAACGGCAGCCCGCGATCGATCCCCGACTCGATCCAGTCGAGCAGCGGGTCAATCCAGGGATCGGTGTCGGTGTCGTAGACCGCGGCACCCGAGCCGGTGATGACCACGCCATCGACGTCGTCGTTCGCGGGCAGTTCGCCCTCGGTGACGTCGTATTCGACGAGATCGGCGTCGAGCTCCCGGCGGAAATTCCGACTGGTGGTCTGATGCCAGAACGACGCGTTCAACAGCGCGAGGCGTGGACGGTCCATACCGTTCCTGACGACCCCGGGCAAGGAAGTGTTTTCTGCTATGCTGAGACACAGTTGTTGATGACGATTCCTGGGATCGGTCCAGTGCTTGCTGTAACGATTGTTGCAGAGATTGGTGAAATTGAGCGCTTTGATAACAAAAAAGAAGTCGTGAGCTATAAACGCTGCTACCCCGACAAACCACCGCTGGCGACAAAATGATTACGCCGTCTC
>JBDGPX010000032.1:0-17581 GCA_042219475.1 Halobacteriales archaeon | reverse complement strand
AGCCAAGTCACTGCCCCCGTGAATCACCAGTAAATTGTGACACTTCGATAAACGAGTGTGATGGTCGGATTCGGACCACCCCTTTTTCGATATCCTCAAGGAAGGCATCATCGAGCGCCATGCATCCCATCACAGGCGTCGCAGTGATGAAGATTTGGCCGAGCCTAACCGTGTTGCTGACCGATTACTCCGGTTGTATCACCTCGGTTGTGGAAATGATATCAAGCGCTAACGATTCGGTGGGGGTGTACCTCCGCTGAACGCCGGCAGATTGACCTCATCGTCTTGACTGTTTAGCTCATGAGTCTGTTCCGAGTTCACCGGTGGTTGAATCGAGACAGACCACGTATAGGATGCCCATACGGAGGATGTCACGATTTCTCCGTCCTCGTTGGTGAGATCAACGATGCCTGTTTTTGGGGTTTCGTCGTCAGTATAAATTGTTGCACCGTTCGGTCCAACGCCTTCAATAGCCTCAACAACCCCATGCTCAACGAGATTCTTTAGGATACGGTGAACGTGGCGTTTTGAAACCCCGGTCTGATCGGATATCTGCCGACTAGTGAGATATGTCGATGCCTTTCGGAGTGTTTCAATGACGCGTTCTTCCTTCGCCGAGTAGGTCCACACGACACCGGGGACTTGAACATCGGCGAAGCCGGCGGGCATGGCGTCGGTCCGAACGTATACTGTGGCGGTAGCTTCTGGATCGTCGGGATCACGAGCGTACCGACCGGCGGCTTGGGCGGTGTGGTTCTCACGGACTGACGCGAGGATTGCGTCCGCGGTGTCAGCGTCTTCGCCGGTGAATCCTCGGCCTCGTGACCGTTTGAGCCCTGTCTCGAGGCATTCCCGGCAGCCGTCGCCGTCGCAGTGATCGCACTCGGCGTTCTCGGGGTCGTCACAGTCCTCGGGATCCGACCGTTCGGGCGATGCCTCGCAGTCGAGTTCTGCCAGCAGGTTGAGGACGTGGCCGTCGCCGGGGTCAATGCACCCGTTGACGAGACCGGCCGGTTCGCCGGCAAAGTCGTTTCTGCTTTTTTCCTCGCCGTAGTGCATCGTTTCGGGATCGGCGGCGTACCCGGCGAGAATCTCTTTCAACCGCCCCTCGACGGCGTCGGCGGTGATGGCGGTCCGAAAGCCGCCCTCGTAGGCGTCGCGGAGCTGTTCGACGAGAGCCTCGGTACCCTCATAATCGAAGTACTCACCACTAGTGAGCGGACGGGTAGCGTCGCCGACCTGCACGACACGAAGGCCACGCTCGTATCGACGCCACAGTCGGCGCTCCTCTCGGTCAAGGACGGTTCGCGACTGGATCCAGGGCGTCGTGTTGACTTGCCACTTCGGTAGTGCTGGGTAAGCGTCAAGGCCGATAACGGACCGAGCAGCGTTGAAATCGGGCGTACTCCGGACGGTTGCCACCTCGTTAGCGTCATCGAGAACAATCGTCACCCACTGCCGGTTCCAAGCGTCATCGTCGCGGGCCTGGGCATCGAGCCGTGGCGGTTCGTAGATGGTCTTCCCGACACGGCGATCGTTCGCTCGCTCCTCACTGTAGAATATCGCTCGGGCGAGGGCGGGGGCCAGCGTATGCGCGTCGGAGTGTTCAAAGTACCACTCCCGGTCGGGTTCAGTGTTGAGGGCGCTCTCAACGGTTTTGTAGTCGGTGGGTTCGCGGTGTTCGTTGGCGTTCACCCCGTCACGGGCGCCCTGAATCAAGGCCTCGAACGTCCGAAGCGGGCAATCAACGTGGTCGAGGAATGCCGAGATGGCTCGGCGAACCCGATTGGTCGTGAGGTCGTCTTGGCGGTAGTCCGGTTGTTCGTCGACGGCGATATTGGTGTGCATCCGGAGGCCTGGGACGTAGGCGAAATTGTGGGTGGCGATGATGAGCGGCCAGTAATCGCCATCTTCCGGACCCTCGCGGAGCGTCTCCCATTGTGCGATCGCCGGACACGCCCCACCGGATCCACAGGGAAGGTCGACGCCTTGGTCATTGTGTGCCTCCAGCCGGCGGTGTGCGGCACCGAAGTGAATCCCGCGGCCGTCACACATTGTTTTAATGTATTCGCTGGCGGGCTGGCCGTTGATCGTAATCGCCTCCCGATCGTCGTCATCGGCGATGTTTTGAGGATCGTAGTCACCGGCCGCGACGGGACACGCTTCATGCCGTGACCGAAGGGCGAAGTACTCCCCGCCGTGTTCATCGGCAATCTCGATGGCTTCGTCGCGGGCGTCACGGGTTTGGAGGAGATGGACAACGGGCCGATGACCGGTAATGTCATCACGGGCGCCCCAGCGGGTAGCGGCAATCGTGTGCGTCTTTCCGAGGGAGGTGGGGGCGTCGACGACGCGGTCGTCCTCCTTACGCATGATCTCGTGGATCGTTTCGGCCAGTCGGTCACGGGCCTTGTCGGTGGTCGGCCACTCTAGACCACGATTACGGGCGTGACGCCGTCGCTCGTCAGGGGTGAGGGCGTCGAGTTGTCCAATCGGAAGGATGCCCGTAGGAAGTGAGAGTGTGGTATTAGTCTTCGGTTCGGCCATCTCCGCTTCCTGAAGGACCGCCCTGGTTTCCGCGTTGTCGGCGGCATATGGACTGTCGCCGTCCATGAACAGCGCCGCGCTCGTATCGTGGTCGCCTTCGGTGTCGGTGGTTTCGAGAGCCTGACTAGCGTGTTTCGGGCCGGCACCGGCCACGTATTGAAACACGAACTCCTCTGCTTCCGGTTGGGTGAGGTCATCAACGTGATCGGCCAGCGCCGAGATGGCCTGCTCGACGTTCTCCCTGACGGTCGCCGATGTGTCGGGATCGTACCCTATCTGTTCGGGCGTCGGGACCGTCACGGTTGACACCTCCTGTCATCGCGGGCCGGACATGGCTGATCCCCGTCCTCGATGAAGCACCCACAGTACCGGCAGATTGGGGGCTCCAGTTCGACGGTCCGGCTCACGCGGACCACCCCCGCCTGACAGCGGCGAGACTCCCGAAATATATCCGCCCCGTAATAAGAGGATGGGACCGCCCGGATTTGAACCGGGGTCACGGGCACCCAAGGCCCGAAGTATACCAGGCTAACCCACGGTCCCGCGTGTTACAGGTATCACGGGGCTTGGAGTAAGGGTTTCGTTCCGGTTTGCTGAACCTTCGATCTGCCCGAAAGCCTATATCCCAGCCGGAGCACTTCTCGGCTATGGTCGCGGCACCCGAGATCGGCTTACTAGTGGTCGTGTTGATCGCCCTCTTCGCGGTCTACTGGGTGTTTAAAGCGATCAAGCCGCTGATCATCAACACCATCGTCGGGTTACTCATCTTAGGGCTGGCGAGCCTCGTCGGGTTCGGGGTCCAGATCACGCCCCTGATGGTGCTCATCGTCGCCTTCGGCGGGGTTCCAGCGGCGATCGTCATCATCGCTCTCGCACAGTTGGGCATCTTCTTCGAGCCGGCCCTCCTGTTCTTTTAGAGCATATCGATCCGGGGGCAATTCGTGATCGGTGCTGAAACGCCGAAGATCAGACGGATCCTCGTAATGGTAAGCATATGAATCCTTTTGCGCCACGCTGATGTCGGTCGGCCGTGATCGGCCATTATGCTCCCTGTCACCGATCGATTCGAGTACGACTACTTCGGGACCGATCTCTATTACGGCCGAAACAGGACGGCCGACCTCTCGTCGATCCTCGCCGAACACGACCTTGAGCGGGCGCTCGTAGTCACCGGCCGGAACGTCGGATCGAATCCAGCGGTCATGGATCCGGTCCGGGACGGGCTCGGCGACCGACTCGCCGGCGTGTTCGACGAGACCACGCCAGCGAAGACGGCGGCGACCGCGTACGATGGGATCGAGGCGATGCGGGAGACGAACGCCGACGTCCTGATCGGCGTCGGCGGGGGTAGTAGCCTCGATATCGCCAGACAGATCAGCGTCTTCACCGCTGACGGTCGGTCGCTCGCGATGCTTGAGGACGCCGCCCGCGACGGCGAACTCGCGCCCCCGGATCCCGACGGTCCGCTCACGCCCGTCATCACGATCCCGACGACGTTCGCCGGGGCCGATATCTCGAGTGGCGGCTCGATCGAGGTACTTGCCCCCGAAGCGTCACCGACCGGCGATCCCGTCCGCACCAGCGGCAACGTCATGCCGACGGCGATCCTTCACGACCCGGCGCTGTTCGAGACGACGCCCGCCGGGGCGCTCGCGGGGTCGGCGATGAACGGGTTCAACAAGGGCCTCGAAACGCTGTACGCCCGATCGACGACGCCGATCACCGATGCGACCGCGATTCACGGGCTGCGATTGCTGACCGATGCCCTCCCGACGATGACCGCCGATGCCGCGGCGATGGATCGGGCGGTGATCGGGATCATGCTCGTCCAGTTCGACCGCCGGACCTCGATCATCCATGCCTTCGGCCACGGCTTCTCCCGCCGCTACCCCGTTCAGCAGGGGAACGTCCACGCCATCGTCGTTCCGCACGTTCTCGCGTATCTCTTCGACAACGTCGACGCCCGTCGAACGTTGCTCGCGGAGGGACTCGGCCTCGACGCGGCCGGCATGGATGACGGCGCGTTAGCCGACGCGATCGTCGAGACTGTCACGGGGCTTCGCGACAGCCTCGATTGCCCGACCCGGTTGCGGGACCTCGACGGCACCGACGAAGGGGAGTTGCCGGCGGTCGCCGAATTCATCCTCGATGATCCGGGGATGGCACGGGTCCCTGATGGCCTCGATCCGACGGTCGCGGAGCTCGAAGCGGTGTTGCGAAACGCTTGGTAACCGCTCGGGCCGCGAGATCGCCTACTGCTCTTGATCCAATAACTCGATGTCGGCGACGATCCCGTATGGGGACTCGTCCCGACGGATCCCCTCGAGGATGGTAAACGCCTGCTCGGGCGAGAGGAAATGGCGGGTCACCACCTCGCCGAGCGGCGTCGGCTTGAGCCCGTCGATGAAGCCGTATTCGAGTAGCTTCGCGATGGCTGCTCGGGTGTCGATCTCGCCGAGCATCCGGTCGTTGAGCCGCTGGGCGGCCTTGCCGGCGACCGCGACGTTTGCAAGGGTCTCCTCGACGGTCGCCGCCTGATCGTAGTGGGCGGTGACGTCCTCCATCTCGTCCTGGAGGAGGTTGAATGCGACCTCGTCTTCGGTCATCTCCATGCTGCCGTGGTAGGCACCGTCCGGCTCGACGAGTAACCAGACGATCCCCCGGTCATGATAGTCGGGTCGGCCGGCCCGCCCGAGCATCTGATGGAACTCCTGGACGGTTAGCCACTCGATCCCCATCGCGAGAGAGTCGAAGATGACCTGCGAGGCCGGGAAATCGACCCCGGCCGCCAGTGCGGCGGTGGTCACGACGGCCGCCAACTCCTGATCGCCGAACATCCCCTCGACCTTCTTGCGCCGCTTGTAATCGAGCCCCGCATGGTATGGTGCCGACGCGTACTCGAGCTTTCGGCTGATCTCGTGACATCGGCGGCGGGAGTTGGTGAAGATGATCGTCTGTCCGTTGTAGCCCTTCGAGGATTCCTGGTCGAACTCCCGTTTGACGAGCTTGTTCTCGATGTCGACCTTCTCTAAATCGTCAGCAAAGGTAAGATGCCGCTCGATCGGGACCGGCCGCTCCTCGAATTCGATGAGCGTTGCCTCAAGCGTCTCGGCGAGAAACCCCGGATTGCCGACCGTCGCCGAGAGGTAGATCCACTGGGCGCCGTTGTAGCTATCGTATCGACGCTGGCGACGATCACAGTAGTGTTTCAGTCGGGCGATCAGCCCGTCGAGCCGGTGGCCTCGTTCCTCGGCGGTGAGCATGTGAACCTCGTCGATAACGACCGTCCCGATATCACCGAGGTTCCGGTTCGTCCGGAGGGCGTGGTCGATCCCTTCGTAGGTGCCGACGATCACGTCGGCGTCGGGATCGAACCTGGCTGAGCCGTCCCGGATCCGGCTCGCGCCGACCCGGATGGTCACGTCGACGAGATCGCCGTACTCGTCACGGAAGTCGTCGTATTTCTGGTTGGCTAGGGCGACGAGGGGTACCAAAAAGAGGAGTTTGCCGTCGCCGTTGAGGACACGGTTGATGCCGGCAAGTTCGCCGACGAGGGTCTTGCCCGTCGCGGTCGCCGAGACGACCAGCTGATCGGTCCCCTCCAACAGACCGTTGCGCACCGCGAGACTCTGGACCGGCAGGAGCTCATCGAAGCGTGCTGCGAGGAGTTCCTGTAGTGCCGGGTGTAAATCGTCTGCGAGGGCCGATACCGGCACGTCGTCGATTTCATCGACGGTCGCGGAGATCTCATCGAACTTCGTCAGCTCGGGATCGAGCCGGCCCTGCAGGAGGTTGGTGATCCGTTCGAGGTCCTGGACGTCAAGGAGGAGCTCCTCCAGTCGCTCCTGGGCGGCACTGGTCAGCCCTCCCTTGAATGAGAGTTCCCGTTCGAGTTCGCGTTTGGCACAGTCGGGACAGATGTGTTCCTCGCCGGCGTCGATGGCCGTCTCCGATGTGATCGGCGAATACCGCCCGGCGCTGGCACAGTATCGACACGTCCGGACGACCTTGGTTTTGTCCTCGAGTTGATAGCCGGCGAACATCGCCCGTAACTCCTGGCGTCCCGTCGGGGAGGTCTGTTCGGAGATCCGGATCCGCTTTGCCCGTCGGGCGAGTTCGATGAATTCATCCGGGCTCCGTGGCTCCTCCGAGGAGCCGGATTTGACCCGAAATCGGCCGGGTCGCGGGCCGGCGTCGGTCTGTTTGAGCTCGAGGATCGCCTGGAACAGCCGATCGCCGTCCCGGCGGGCCGCCACGAGATGCCCACGGTCGATCTCATGGAGAAAGAGCGTATCGACCGCTTGCTGGAGCTGTTTTGCCACTGTCCGGGTTAGGGTATGGGATCTACTTCAGGCGTTCGGAACTGCTTCTCCGGTGACCAGTAGATCAGCCGTCCTCGACGAGATCGATCGAGTCATCGCCGTTGGGGACGGCACACAGAAAGGCCCCGGGGGTGTCGCCCTCGTTGCGGTACCAGTGGATCACACCGGCGGGGATCAACAGCGAGTCCCCCGCGCTGACGGTGTGTTCCTCGCCGTCGATCCCGACGACGTACTCGCCTTCGAGGACGTACTGCTGGTGTTCGACCTCGTTGGTGTGTTTGGGCACTTCCGCTCCGGGATCGAGCTCGAACCGACGGATCGCGAAGTGGGGCGCGCCGTGGTCGTCGCTGAGGAGAACACCCTTGCGCATCCCGTCGGCGGCGTCCATGTCCTCGTACTCGATCTCTCCGGCCTCTCGGATCAGTGGTTTGGGCGTCTGCATGGGTCACTGTATGCCGTGGAGTACCTAATCGTTGGTCATTTTTCGTCCGCGGACCGCCGGGGAGGCGGGACTTTTTATCCACACGGGCGAAGGGCCGCGTATGCGGAAGTTCCGGATCGGGTCGACGTTCGGCATCCCCATCCAGATCGACCTGACGTTCCTGTTGATCCTGCCCGTCTTCGCCTATCTGATCGGCCGGCAGATCCAACAGGGGATCTGGTTGGCGCCGTTCGGTCGACTCGCGGGGATCACGCTCGATACGGCCGTCCTCACAGCCGGGAACATGCCCTGGATCCTCGGGGCTATCTGTGCGGTGGGGTTGTTCGCCGGCGTCGTCTTGCACGAACTCGGTCACTCGGTGACGGCGATGCGGTATGGCTTTCCCATCGAGTCGATCACGCTCTGGATCTTCGGCGGGATCGCCCAGCTGACCGAGACGCCTGAGGACTGGAAACAGGAGTTGTTGATCGCGATCGCCGGCCCGATCGTCAGCATCGCCCTCGGCGTCCTCTGTTGGGTCGCTCTCCGGATCGTCCCGTCGGGGCTGGATGCCGTCCAGTTCGTCTTCGGCTATCTCGCGATCATGAATATCGTCCTCGCGGGCTTCAACCTCCTGCCGGGATTTCCGATGGACGGCGGCCGGGTCCTCCGGGCGTTGCTGGCGCGCACCCGGCCCTTCGCCCGGGCGACCCAGATCGCCGCCGAGGTCGGCAAGGGCTTTGCGCTGTTGCTCGGTATTTTCGGGCTCTTTCAGTTCAACATCATCCTTATCGGGGTCGCGTTTTTCATCTACATCGGCGCCTCCAGCGAGGCCCAACAGACCGTCATGAAGGCCGCCTTCGAAGGGGTGACCGTCCGGGACGTGATGACACCGGTCGAGGAGATCGATACCGTCTCGCCGGGGACGTCGATCGCCGAACTGATCGACCGGATGTTCAAGGAACGCCATACGGGATTCCCCGTCACTGAGGATGGCGAACTCGTCGGGCTTGTCACCCTCGAGGACGCCCGGGAGGTCCAGCCCGTCGAGCGGGAAGCGTTTCTCGTCGAAGACGTGATGACGACCGACCTGATGACGATCGAGGCCGATGCCGGCGCGATGGAGGCCTTCACCGAGATGCAACGCAACGGGATCGGCCGACTGTTGGTGACCAACGACGGCGAGTTCGTCGGGCTGATCACCCGCAGCGACCTCCTCACCGCCTTCAACATCATCCAGTCGAGTGGTGCCTTCGACACTGCCACGACGGGCCGGAACCGAGACGATGTCGTCGATCTGGGCCTCCGTCGGGGCTGAGACGATCGGGTTCCAACGGGACGGATAACTATTCAGTCCTGGCGCCGGTTGCTCCCCTCGATGACCGAGACCGATATTGCCATCATCGGCGCCGGGATCGCGGGGGCGAGCATCGCCGCCCACCTCAGTGCGCTGGGCGATCACGACATCACGGTGTACGAACGCGGCAGGCTTGCCGGCGAGACGACCGCCAAATCGGCCGCGTACTTCGGGTTCTATGGCTCCGACCTCGAGCGGCGGCTCAAACGCTACGGGATGGCCACCTACAACGACTTCGCCGCCGATCCGCGAGCGGCCCCGGAGTACAACCTCGTCGGCCGCATGCACGTCGCGACGACGGCCGATGGCGCCGACGAACTCCGTGCCGACGCAGCCGAGGAATCCGGTGTCGAATTCCTCGATCGTGATGCCGTCCCCCGGTCGCTGTTCGTCCCCGAACTCGCCATCGATGCGATTCAGGGCGTGCACTACCGCCCCCACGTCGGGTACTTCACGCCCCGGGAGCTCGCATTGGAGTTCGTCGACCGTGCCCGGGACCGTGGTGTCGATTTCCGGACTCGGGCGGCCGTCTCGGAATTGCTTGTCGAGGACGGTCGGATCACGGGGCTCCTCGTCGATGACGATCGCGTCACGGCCGATGCCGTGGTCTGTGCGGCCGGCCCGTGGACCCCACAGCTGCTCGCGACGGCCGGGATCGATCTCCCGGTCTATCATACGCTGGCGCCGATCCGCAAGCTCGACCGCACCGATGATCACGCCCACACGTTGCCGATCGTGTCCCATCGCGAATCCGGTGTCTACGTCCGGGGGCATGGGCCCGATTCGGTACTGGTGGGCCACTATCCGAACGACCCCGAGCGGACGACGCTCGATCCCGAAACCATCGCCGACAGCGTGCCCGAATCGATCCGAGCCGACATGGATGCGATGCTCGCGGAGGTGTTGCCCCCTCTCTCGACCGCCGACGTCGCCGAGGAGTGGGTCGGCATCCGGTCGGGGACGCCCGATGGTCATCCGATCGCCGGCTGGACCGATGTCACCGGGCTCTCGGTTGCGGCGTTTAATTCCTCGGGGATCCAACTCGCGCCCGCGATCGGGGACCTGATCGCCCGGCAACTACTCCGCGGGGAGCCGACCGACGTCTTTGATGTCCTCTCGATCGGTCGGTTCGACGGCCACGACCCCGAACCGTTCCACCTCGATTGACGCGATAATTGCCGCTTGCGGGCCCGTTTCACGTCGTTCAGCCGCGGAACAGATGCTAGCGGTTAAATACTCCCCTGTTGAAGAGGGAAGCGTAATGGCGACCGGTACGGTAACCTTCTTCCATGACGAGAAGGGTTACGGCTTTATCGAGACGGAGGATGCAGATGACGACGTGTTCTTCCACATGGAAGACGTGGGCGGCCCCGACCTCGAGGAGGGCCAGGAAGTAGAATTCGACATCGAACAGGCCGATAAGGGCCCACGGGCGACTAACCTCCAGCGGCTGTAATCGCCTTTCTCGGACGTCTTGAATCGACACGAGCACGGACGACGAGCGACGGTACCCCGTTGGATGTACCGATCCCTCGGCAGTATCGATTGCTGTGCCACGCACAGTATCTCGGTCGTACTCAGTTCGCTGATTGGGACGGTTCGCTCCATCGATGACACCGACGGTTGGTCGACGTCGGAGCTGCTGATCCGGACGTAATGCATGGCCCGCTCGACGATCGACTGCGTCATTGCCCTGCGATGGCCGACGTTGCCGCCGACCGAACCTCTATGGCGCTACTGGGTGATTGACGGAGCATGTCCGACGACGCGTTTACCCTTGGATTCGGGACGTACAACCACACCGATCCGGACGACTGTGCCGACAGCGTCGAGACCGCCCTTGAGTTGGGGTATCGCCACATCGACACCGCACAGAGCTACGACAACGAACCCTACGTCGGTACTGGGATCGCAAACAGCGATGTCCCTCGTGAGGACGTCTTTCTCGCGACGAAGGTCAGCACCCACAACCTCGCCTACGCTGACGTTCTCGATTCGACCGCCGCGAGTATCGACCGGCTCGATGTCGACGTCATCGATCTCCTCTATGTCCACTGGCCGGTCCGCACGTATGACGCCCCTGAGACGCTCCGGGCGTTCGACGAACTCGTCGCCGACGGGTCGATCCACCATGTCGGGCTCAGCAACTTTACGCCCGACCAACTCGATGATGCCAACGATCGCCTGGAGGCACCGATCTTCGCCCACCAGATCGAGATGCATCCGTTGCTCCAGCAACGCGAACTGCACGAGTACGCCATCGACGACGATCACTGGCTGGTCGCCTACTGTCCGCTCGCCCGCGGAGCCGTCTTCGAGGAACCAGTGATCCAGGAAATCGCAACGAAACACGACGCCACGCCCGCCCAGGTCAGCCTCGCGTGGCTCATGGCCAAGGAGCGCGTCGCCGCCATCCCGAAGGCCAGCGGCGCGCATATCCGTGAGAACTTCGCTGCCCGCGAGTTGGCGCTCGACGCCGAGGACATCGACCGCATCGATGCGATCGACCGTGAGGAACGGATCGTCGATCCCGATATCGCCCCCTGGAATCGGTGACCGCTTGCTCGGCCGGTTTGATTGATTTTTCACCACGCAAACGTCACGCCAGCGGCCACTCGACCCGCATCGACACCCCTTTCCTCTCGGCCTCGGAGCCCCATTCATGACGATCGACTCGACGGAGTTCCGGGAGGTTATGGGTCAGTTCGCGACCGGCGTGACGGCCGTGACGCTTCCGAGCGAGCCGCCACACGGTATCACTGTCAACGCCTTCGCGAGCGTCTCGCTCGATCCGCCGCTCGTTCTGATCTGTCTCGATCACGACACCCACAGCCACGAACTGCTCGATTCGGGTGCCGTCGATGGCTTCGGTATCACCGTCCTCGCGGCCGATCAACAACACCTCGGCGATCACTTCGCCCGGATCGATGAACTCGACGTCGATCCCTTCGAGACTGAGCCGACGACGACCGCCACAACCGGTGCCCCGCTGTTCACCGAGGGAATCGCCGTCATCGACTGTACCGTCGAGGACGCCCACGTTGCGGGCGATCACACGATCTACGTTGGTGGAGTCGAACACGCCGAGATCCTTGATGCTGAGGCCGATGCTGTCACCTACTTCCGTGGGGAATGGAGCTCGATCAGCTCGTCGTAATCCCGTCGCTGTGTCAGCGAGCCGACGACCGCGGCAGCTCTATTTTCGATCCCACTCCGGATCCGTGTTGATCGCTGCCCGAAGCGCCGCCGCCGAGAGGTGTCCGAAATCGGCTTTGCGATGGCAATCGATGCACAAGGCAACGACGTTATCGAGCGTGTGGGCGTCCTCCTTTCGATGGTCGTCGGATTCGATGAATGCCCGGACCGCGACGATGTGATGGACATCTGGATTCCGCCCGAGTTCAGCGCTGGTCGTCCCACAGATCACACACCGGTAGTCATCCCGTTCGAGCGCTTTCTTTCGGACGCGTGTCCAGCCTTTCCCGTAGGGTTCGTTGCCGCCGCCCTGCCAGTTGGGATGGCCATCGCCGGTGTACGCCTCCGAGAGCCACGCCGATCGGCATTCATTGCTACAGAGGTTCGTTCCATCGGTGACGTTGCTCGGATAGCGTTTGAATTCCTCACCGCAGACGGGACAGGTCAGTTCGACCTTGCCGTCGTTCCTGAGTGGATTGTCTTCTCCTGTTACCGGATCCGGTGGCTCTTGCCATCGTTCGTTCTCGACACAGTTTGAACAATATTTTCCCGATTTCGCGACTGGATAGTATTCGAATGTCACCCCGCAGAGCTGGCAATCCGTCGTTTCTTTCGCCCCTCGATAGTTCGGATTCCGTTCGCCGACAAACGATACCGCTTCGGATCGACAGTTATCAGAGCAGTATTTCTTTTTATATTCGCAGTAGAAGCGTTCACCACAATGGTTACACTGTCGGTTTGGTAACTGTTCGTCATGAACACTTGAGTGATGAACACCTAACCCTCGTCTTGTTTCGAAAATCCGACGACAGCTTGGACATTCGTGCATCAGTTGTGATTGGATCCGGTTTGATATATTAACCTTCGACTCGCATGACGGATCCTTCCTTTTGAACGAAGATCAACCGGGTATACGACGCTAAGACATGTAGGAAGATTGTCAGTCCGGGCGCGGAAATCGAATCCGCCTCTCAGCCTCCACAAGGCTGAAGGATAACCACTACCCCAGCCCGGACACGAGCGCGGTATGGATTACTAAACGAGCGTT
The DNA here is from genome assembly GCA_042219475.1 of Halobacteriales archaeon. Taxonomy (GTDB): domain Archaea; phylum Halobacteriota; class Halobacteria; order Halobacteriales; family Hikarchaeaceae; genus Chewarchaeum. The sequence goes on along the minus strand of JBDGPX010000032.1, from coordinate 4,691 downwards.
GAAATACGTTCCGACTTATCGCCGGACAACGACGCGTTTATCCATGTCACACCGCTATATTCGCCAACGCCGTGGCGATCACCGATAAGATCTACGTGAAAAATCATCGCCAGATCGGGGCCCAGTTAGAGCGCAATATCCCCAAGAGCGCCTTCAGTGGGGCGACGCTGGATCTGTTATTCCAAGGCGAGAACCTCCAGCAACTCGATGAGGCGACCCGCGAGCGCGTACTCGATTTCGCCGAGGACTTTCTCGATTGTGACTGTGACAGCAATCCGTACTGTGGGCATCCCGAGGAGAAATTTATCGAGTATCTCCTCGAGCTCCGGGCCCAGGGCCTCGGCCCGGAGGCCATCGTCGACGTGATGACCGACGACTACATGCTGTATGCTTATCCCGGGGATATCCTCTCGTTTCTCGACGATGCTGTCCGGACGCTGGAGGCTGCCGAGGCACTCGCGGGCGTCGACGGGCATCCCGAGGCCGAGCGGGCGCTCACCGAAGCACGTGAAGATCTCGTATAAGCTGCCAGTACCGATCGTCAGTTCAGTTGGACGGGATCGTCGTCCGGATCGTAGTCGATGTCCTGGTGGCTGTACTCGTGGTCCCGGTCGTGGTCTCGATCTTGGCTCCGGTCACGGTTGCGGCGGTCGCGTTCCTCGTCGAGTTCATCGAGGTGGATGACGTCCTCGTCGGTTTCGGCCGCTTCGAGACGCTCTTGGAGTTGAGCGATGTACTCTTTGTGCTCTTTGAGCTGCTCGCGGAGGTGTTCGGCCTCGAGTTCGAGGCGTTCGTGATCCCGGACGAAGCTGGTGGGCACCTCGACCGTCGGGGGGAACTCCCCGTCGGGATCCTCGAGGCTGTCCTCGGGCACGACCCGGACCTGGCCGTCGTTGGCGACGAACGTGTCGACGTACTCGCGGAACACCGCCGACAGCGAAAGGTCTCGTTCCTCGGCGATCTCCCGGAGGGCTTCGAAGGAATCCTCGTTCACCCGGAAGGAGACGGTCTTGTTCTTGTTGCCCATACGTTGGGTGTTCCCGGCTATGGAGCCGCGAGTCACTTAACCGTTCGTCAGACGGACGTCGCTCGCGGCGTGGGCCGCTCCAGACATCGGTGATCGTGGAGATACGAACACAGTCGTCGATCGGCAGCAACAGCCGGCGGGTGGCCGACGACAGATCCGACTATTCGACGGGTGCTTCGACGGTGTCGGCCTCCTCGTCCAGGCTCTCGAGCGCCGAGACGACGGTCTCCTGGTAGGCGGCGCCGGACGTCTCGTAGCGCTCGCGGGCCATTCGGCCGTACTCGTTGGTCTCTTCGTCGAAGCGATCGATCCGATCTAAGGTGCGCTCGGCGGTCTCGATCACCCACCGGTCACGGACGGTGGCGTCGACTGGCGTGATCGATTCCGGCCGGATCGAGACGTTGACCGCCCCGTCGTCGGTCTCGTAGGTCCGGGGCTTGCCGACGACGGCGACGTAGGCCGGCGGATCGAGTTCCCGGAGGATGCCCGCTGCTTCGGGCTGGTACTGGCCGGCGTAGACGAAAAACGTCCCTGTCGGATCGACGATCCGGCCGCGCCAGTACTCCGACTCGTCGCCGATGTCCTCGGTTTCGGTGAGGGTGCCGACCACGAACACACGGTTGGCCCGGTCGCCGGTCGGTAACAGTAGGTAGACCGGTGCCCGTTCGTCGTCCGATTCCTTGAAGGTGTAGCTCGCGTCGTTGAATTCGGCCGCGAAGACGCGCTGTGCGACCTCGCGCATGGGGGTGTCGGTGGCGCTCATCTCACATCGACCTCGCTTTGATGAGGACGTCCTCGGCATCGGCCGGTGCGTCCAGCTCCTTGACGGCCTCGGCGAGGACATACCGGTTGAACGTCGGCCCCTCGACGTGGTAGTACCGACCGAGTGTTTTGGTGCGCATCTCGTCGGCGACGACGGCGGTATCAAGCGCGTCCATCGCCATGTCTTTGGCCTCCTCGAGGCTGATCCCGGTCAGCTCCTCGGTCGCGGCCTGATCGAAGATCACCTCGTAGACGTCGATTCCGTTGTCGATGACACCCTTGATCCGGAGGTCGAATTCGCCGTCGACCTCGCCGTGTTCGGAACACCGGCCGTTCTGGAGCACGCGGGTACAGTCCGCCTCGGGACAGCGCTTGATGAGGCCGCTGCCGCTTTGAATCGCGACGAGAGCGCCCTCGATTTCGGCGCTGTTGTCGCCGATTTCCTCGATCTCGGTGTCGAGCTCCTCGATAGTCGTCGTCCGGTTGAGCTTCACGGAAAACCGTCCCTCGTATTCGTCAGTGACGACGTTGCCCAGCCGGTAGACGGCGCCTTCCTCCAAGGTAGGGAGATCGGATTTCGCCCACTTGGTTAACTTGATCGTCCCGGTCTCGTCGCCCAGCAGGCCGACCTGATCGATCGACTCGCTACGGGGTTCCCATAGCTCGACGACTTTGGCGGTGATGTCGACCCACTGTTCGGGCTCGTCGATCTCCGCCAACTTGACCCTCGCGTTGCGGCCCGCGAGCGCGTCACGCTCGATGTCCGCCTCGTCGAGGTAGTGGTTGACGACGCTCCGGCGGGCCTCACTGAGCGGGACCTTGTATTCGCCGACGAGCGTCTCGAGGCGCTCGATGATCTCCTCGACAGAAACGTCGAGGTGGTCTGTAAACTGGTCGTGTATCTCTTCTGCGTGGGTATGCAAATCGCTCTCACTCATGGTCTCACTGTCTCCGCGTTGTTTTCGATGGGAGACAACCCCAGGTACGCCGCCTTCGTGTATAAACCCTCGTATACCACGGTGAAAGTGTCGCCCGCTATGGATTTTTCCGCTGGCTGTGGATCGATCGGGACCGTTTTTACCGCGGCTGATGGCGTTGGTGTATGGACCGATCCCTCGCCGCCGTCGTTATGGCTGGCGGCACTGGGACACGCCTCTATCCCGCCAGTCGACGCGATCGGCCGAAACAATTTCTCACCCTCGGCGGGGACCGATCGCTGTTACGACGGACCGTCGACCGGGTTGCCTTTGCCGATACGATCGCCGTCTCGACGCGGTCGGCCTTCGCCGACCGGATTTCCGCACACGCCCCCGAGGCCGAGGTGATCGTCGAACCGACGGCGAAAAACACCGGTCCGGCACTCGTCTATGCAGCCCACCGGCTCGCTGAAGGCGATGATCCATCACCGGTGTTGCTCTGTCTGCCGAGCGATCATTACGTGGCCGGTGAGTTCGCCTCGGTCGCCCGATCGGCGGCATCGATCGCGGCCGAGACCGACGATCTCGTCACCTTCGGCATCGAACCCACACGGCCGGATCCAGGGTATGGATATATCGAACCCGGACCGCTTGAGGATGGATACGCGCCGATCGAGCGATTCCACGAGAAACCGACCGTCTCGGAAGCCGAGGCTTTCCTCGAAGACGGGTGGTATTGGAACAGCGGGATGTTCGCTTGGACGCCCGAAGCGTTGCTTCGGGAAGCCCGGGGGACAGTCCTTGGGCCGCTGGTACAGGCCCTCGATCGGGGTGAGCCGGCCGCCGGCTTCGCGGCCGTTCCATCGATCAGCATCGACGAGGCGGTGATGGAACACACCGATCGAGCCGTTGTTGTACCGGGGACGTTCCGGTGGGATGATCTCGGGACGTGGGATGCGGTCGACCGCGTCGCCGAGGAGCCGTTGGCCGATACGCTGACCATCGATGCCACCGACAACATCCTCGTTAGCGACGATAAACATATCACCGCCATCGGTATCTCCGGATTGGTGGTGGCTGCCTACGATGACCGGATACTGGTCGTGCCCCGTGAGCAGAGCGATCGCGTCCGTGCGGCCGCTCGTACCCTTGCTGACGACGGGCTCTTTTGAACGCGCTTACAGCCGGTGCATACCCTGCCATCGCCACTCCTCATCATCGTTCTGTTTTTTCAAATCCCGTTCCCGTCGGGCGTGCTGTCGCCCCACGAGTGTGGCGCCGAGCACGCTCAAAAGCGAAAAATACCGTGTGGCTGCCCGCTCAGTTGTGTTCGGTTAACCGCCCCAGAAGTTGTCCCGACTCCCGAGCTGTGGTTCGGGTTTGCCCTCGTCGTCGGCATCCTCGGCGTCGTCTTCGTCGGTGGATTCCGCTTGGATGTCGCCCGGCTCCTCGCTCGTCTCATCGGCTCCTGATTCCTCATCGGGCTCGTCGGGAAGGCGTTCGAGTTCGCGTCCGCGAGCGTGGTTCGACTTGACGTTTGTGATCTCGACCTTCGACCGTGCAGGGGGCAGGACGCCGTCGATGAAGACCACGAAGCCGTCCTCGGTATGACCGACGCCGGCACCGCTCTCGTGGATGTCGGTGACGTCGACTTCGACGATCTCCCCGGCTTTGACTGGCTGTTGTTTCAGATCGCTGATCGGCATGTCATAGTGGTTACACCACTCCGCTCCACCTCGGTTGCCGTAGTGTTGACAACCGAGGCCTTCGATGCGTTCAGAGAAGCTCGGGCAATCATCAGCGAGCGGGCAGTCCGGCATGCCTCTCGGTAGAGAGCCACGCGTCTAAACGCTTGCGCTCTCCCCGTCATTCGGGCGTCTGATAGCCTTCGCTTGGCTTTCGTGTGAGACACGCTCATCGTTTGGTCCATGAGGTGGTGCAGTAACAGTTGGTTGAGCCTCAAGGCGACTCCTGTCTGACCGCGT
>JBDGPX010000146.1:0-17624 GCA_042219475.1 Halobacteriales archaeon | reverse complement strand
GCGTCACTCCAGATTCTCTCGGCTCCAGTCTAAACCCCAGAAGTAGTGCTAGTCGATCACACGGTCGTATGATCCACATCAGTCAGAGAAATCGGCGATCGCCCGACTCGCCGACGAGCGTCGATAGAGACCGTTATTTCGCCGCCGGGAGCCCTTCGTCGGTCTGGATATCGACGACTCGGCTCCATTGTAGCACCGTCGAGGCGACGATATCACGACCGAACTCGTCGATCTGGTCGCCCGAGAACGTCGCTCCATCGCCGTTGAGGACAGCCTCCTCGAGAGGGATGCCCGCGGCGATCGTTTGGCCGGTCGGGAATTCGATCGTCACCTGGGCCTGGGTACCGGTTTGGGTCTGCTGGATACTCGATCCCACGGTGAATTCATCCGTGAGGTGGCGACGGACGATCCGGGCAATCGCTCGGAGATCCGTCCGGATGTCCGTGAGATCGTCGGTTCCGTACTCGGGCCGTTGCTGGTGATCAGATGGCCCAGTCGAGAATCTCGTCGGCGCGACGTTCGACAGGTTATCCTCGGTCATCGGGGAACACGTTCGGTACGACGGCAATCGATAAAACCTCTTTGATGGGGTGGTCCATTTCTCGATCCCGGACCGATTGAGCCAATCGACGGGCCTGCCGGCGTACCAAGTTATTTCTCATCAGGCCCGGATCTACCCGCCGCGCCCATGGATGAACTGACGCGGTTACTTGCGGCCTTAGAAGAGTACAACTCGTCGGCGAACGACTTCGGAACTGACGACGCGGACGGACCGACTCACCGGTTAGACGAGATCGAGAAACGGATCGACGATGTGCTCTGGCATCACCGGCTTGACGATGCCGATATCCGAAAGATACGACTGGTCGGTCCGCCACCCGCCAATGAGGAAGCCCGCACGGCACAGGCCCACGGTAACGGCGTTCGCTTTCCCGCATACGTTATCGCTCCGGAGGACGCCAACCAAGGCGAGAATCGACCGGGATTGGTCTTCCCTCACGGCGGTGTCCACTCGAACTTCTCGACGAACTACTACACCCCGGTCATTCAGGAACTCATCGATCAGGGGTACGTCCTCGTCGCCCCGGAGTACCGTGGAAGCACTGGATACGGACAGGATCACTACGAACTGATCGATTATGGCGGACTTGAGACCGAGGATACTTACGAAACGCGCGAATGGCTTGCCGCTCGTGAGAATCGAGTCGATCCCGATCGCATCGGTGTCATGGGATGGAGCCACGGCGGGTTACACACGCTGATGAACGTCTTCGATCATCCGGATGCCTACCAGGTCGCGTACGCGGGTGTCCCGGTGAGTGACCTGATCGCTCGGATGGGATATAAGGATCAAGCGTACCGGGATCTCTACGAGGCTGACCACCACATCGACGCTCCGGCGTATGAAGTGCCCGAGGAGTATCGCCGCCGGTCGCCGGTCTGGAATGCTGAAAAGCTCGAAACACCCTTGTTGATCCATACCACGACCAACGACGAGGACGTCAACGTCCTCGAGGTAGAATCGCTGATTCGGGCGCTCAAGGCCGAAGGCAAAGAGTTCGAATACGAGATCTACGAGGACGCCCCCGGTGGACATCTCTTCGAACTGCTCGATACCGAACTCGCCGTCGAGTCACGCCGGAAGATCTACGAATTCCTCGCGGCACGTCTCGATCCACCGAATCCAGCTGTCGAGTAGATCCGCCTGTCGCTGGCAGGGAGCAACTCCGATCCTGGTTCAGTGGACGGCGAGGTGGTCGGCGATGTCGTCCCGGATGATCGTCTCACAGTATTCACACCGGACGGCATCCCGAAGGACGTCGAACTTGGACTCGATCGGTTCGTCGGTCGCCGTGATACAGTCACGGTTCGGACACTCCAGGACGCCGACGACCTCGTCGGGCCGCTCGACGCGGGATTTTTCCACGACATCGTAATCGCGGACGATGTTGATCGTGGCATCCGGGGCGATCAACGACAGCACATCTACTTCGGCCTGGCTCAGTTCTCGATCCTCGACTTTGACGATATCCTTCCAACCGAGCCGGTCGCTCGGGACGTTCATGCCGACGCTTACAGTCTCGCCACCGCTGCCGTCGATGCCGATGATCGCAAGCACATTGAGTGCCTGTCCGCCGGTGATATGATCGATGACGGTACCGCTGCTGATCTTGCTGACCCGCAGTTCGTGGTTTGGTTCGGTGTCGGTCATAGGAGGAGATCGAGAAGTGCCATCCGCACGGGAACGCCGTTGTGTGCCTGTTCGAAGTACTTGGCGTGTTCGGTTTGATCGACTTCCGGCGCGATCTCATCGATCCGTGGCAGAGGATGCATGATCGTTAGATTGTCCTTGGCGTCTTCGAGGACGGTTCGATCGATCTGATACTCGCCGGCGACGGCCCGATACTCGTTCTCATCGGGGAAGCGTTCGCGCTGGATCCGCGTGACATAGAGCACGTCGAGCGAGGATAACACCGCATTGAGGTCGGTGTGTTCGCGGACCTGTGCGCCGGTTTCGTGCAGATCGAATCGAACGCTGGCCGGCAGCTTGAGGCTCTCGGGGCTGATGAAGTGTTGTCGGGCGTCGAAGGTCGTCAGCGCGTGTGCCAGCGAGTGGACGGTCCGGCCGTACTTCAGGTCGCCCATGATCCCGATGGTCAGCCCGTCGAGCCCGGCGTTCTCCCGGATCGTATAGAGATCAAGCAGGGTCTGGGTCGGGTGATGCCCCGCCCCGTCGCCGGCGTTGATCAGCGGGACATCGACGTATTCGCCAACCATTTTCGGAGCGCCCTGCCGTGGGTGACGTAATACCAGGGCATCGGCATATCCCTCGAGGACCCGAACCGTATCCGCGAGGGTTTCGCCTTTCGCGACACTTGATGTCTCCGTTGAGCCGAGATCGATTGTATCGCCACCGAGGCGTTTGATCGCGGTCTCGAAACTCATCCGCGTTCGCGTGCTCGGCTCATAGAAGAGCAAGCCGAGAATACTCCCGGCCTGTCGGTCCGCGACGACAGTTTGATCGGCCGCGATCTCCGCCGCGCGGTCGAGGATCTCATCGATGTCCTCCCGGGAGAGCTGTTTGGCTGTGATGAGCTGCTGGGCGCGCATCGAGCCACTAGCCACGGGCCGTCGCCTAAAATCGCTCGTTCCGTTCTGAAGATCGATCCGTCACCGATCGATATCGCGTACGGATCCCTGAGCGTCAGCCATCCGGCTGTCAGCTGACTGCCTTTCGTCAGTCGGATCGCCGATAGGCTTAACCGGAAACGATTCAAATTAAACCCACACATGGCGACAGCTCAGCGGCTGTCGACCGGAATCGAGCCGCTCGATCGGGAGCTCGACGGCGGCCTCCTCCCCGGCACGATCACCGCATTCGCTGCCCCCCCGGCTAGCCAATCCGAGCTGTTGCTGTATGAACTGACCCGCGAGCGGCCGACTCTCTATCTCACGACGACCCGCACCGAACAGGGCATCCGGGACGCCCTTGAACGGACGGCTGTCCCGACTGGCGATCCAGTCATCCGTCGGGTCGGCGGGGATCGCCCGCTTGATAATGTCAAGGATTTGACTGGACGGTTGCGCGATGAAGCCAATCTGATTCTGGATCCATTGGATCTCTTAGAATCGAGCGACCGCAACCGGTATGTCAGTTTCCTCAACCAGCTCCAAACCCACATGCAAAACACCAACGGGATCGCCCTCCTTCATTGTATGAAAGGCGAGGAGACGCCGCCGATGCGAGATATGACGATGCAGATGGTCGATACCGTCTTCGATCTCGAACTCACCACACAGGGCGAGGATGTCGAGACACGGCTGACAGTCCCGAAGTTCCGCGGTGGAGAGGCGCTCAACGAAACGATCAAACTCGAGCTCGCCGACCGCGTTCGTGTGGACACCAGCCGCGATATCGCCTGATCGTTACTACGACCTTCTGCAACGTCGTCGGCCTCACGGAGCGACCATTGATTGGACTGCCATCTGGTAAATTCGAAAAAACGGATCCACCTCGCTGATGGCCGTGACCGGTTACTCTTCTATGTCGGGAGCTTCTTCGTCCTCGATGTCGAGTTCCTCGGCCAACTCGTCGGCGTCCACTTCGACGTCTTCGAGGGCATCCTCGATGTCGCCGGCACCGGCGCCGGCCCCGCCCATCATGCCGCCGAGGCCACCGAGACCCATACCGCCGGATTGATCGAGTACTTCGCGGACCACGATCCGATCGACGTCGATCCGATCCATGATCTCTTGGGCGATTTGCTGTTTCGAGAACATCCACTGTTGGTTCATCGTCAGCTGTGGCGTCGAGACCACATAGAGAGTCTCCAGTTCGACCATCTCCGTTTCGGTCTCCGGCGGCTCGTCGCTCTCTTCGTCGTCGTCCTCCTCGACGGGCATTTCCTGTTCTTCCTCCTCGGTGCCGAAGTACATCTCCGGTTCGACGTCCATGTACATCCCGAAGAGGCCTTTGGCCTTCTCGAGGCGGTCCTCGACGATCTCGAGGATTTCGTATTCGTATTCGATATCCTCGCCGGCCAGGGGGTGATTGAAATCGACCCGGGCCCGTCCGCCGATGATCGTCTCGACGTGGCCATGTTCGCCATCGATGTCGACGTGGGCGCCGGGTTGGCGGCTGTCCTCGGGGATCCGATCGGCGCTGACCGTCCGGACATCATCGGGATCGAACTCCCCGAAGGCGTTCTCGGCGCTGATCGTTACCGTGCCGGTGTCGCCGACTTCCTTCCCGATGAGATCGGATTCGACCTCGTCGAAGACGTGTCCTGCCCCGATAACGATCGTCTGGGGTCCGAACTCCTGTTCGTCGGTGTCGATCCCCTCCTCCTCGGCGATCGCTTCGTCGGTCGTATCGACGAGGTTGCCGTCCTCGACGGTCCACATCGTGTAATCGAGCCGTACGAAGTCACCTTCCTGTAGTCCGTCCTCCGGCGCCTCGTCGGACGTGTCGGCCGCGGATTCCTGCGCCTGTTCCTCCCCATCGTCGGCTGATGTGTCCGCATCCGCCTCCGCTGGTTCCGTCTCGTCGGATTCAGCGGCCGTCTCAGCCTCCGGTTCGTCGCTCATACACCAACGGAATCCCGTTCAACCCTTAACACTCACGTTTCAGTCGTGATAGCTACGTTTTTCTATCCCGTTCGTCCTGTCATGGCCATGTATGAGGTCGAACTCAAACTCGGACTGCAGGAGGATTCCGATCCGATCCGTGATCGGCTGGACGAACTCGGAGCTGACGACTATGGGACGGTGATCCAGCGGGATATCTACTACGACGCACCCCATCGATCGTTCGCCGACACCGACGAGGCCCTTCGGCTCCGGCGGGAGCGAACGGTCGGCGAAGCGGATATCCGCCTCACTTACAAGGGACCGCTGATCGAGTCGGACTCGAAGACACGGCAGGAACTCGAAACCGGTGTCGACGATGGCGACACGGCCGCCGCGATCCTCGAGGCCCTCGGATTTGATCCGGCTGCCGAAGTCGAGAAACACCGCGACCGGTATATGATCGATGGATATGTCATCACGCTCGATGACGTCACCGATCTCGGAACGTTTCTCGAGATCGAATCCGCTGATCCCGTGTCCGAAGACCGGATCGATGCCGTTCGCGAGGGGGCGATCGACCTGCTTGAGGAACTCGGGTTGGATCCCTCCAACCAGATCAGAACCTCGTATCTCGAACTGTTACTCGCCGAGGAATAATTGATAGTTATTCATTCGGGTTCTAATCGTTTCGCAAGTTATAGCATCGGTCGGCGGAAAGGCGGTGATATGACCGATCGGAACATACGGGTGACCCCAATCGATCGGGGGGCCGTCGACGATCAGACCGTCGAGATCGTCGAGCGAAAGGGGCTCGGCCACCCCGACTCGATCTGTGATGGCATCGCCGAACGGGTTTCCCGGGAACTCGCTCAGACATATCTCGATCGCGTCGGGCGGGTGCTTCACTACAACACCGACGAAACACAGTTGGTCGCTGGCGACGCCGCTCCGGCGTTCGGCGGTGGCGAGGTGCTCGAGCCGATCTATCTATTGATCGTCGGCCGTGCGACAAAGAAGTTCGAGGGCCAGAAGATCCCCGTCGATAGCATCGCGCTGGAAGCCGCGCGGGAGTACCTTCGGGAGAACATCCCGCATCTGGATCTCGAATCCGATGTCGTGATCGACGTGCGACTCGGCGAAGGGTCCGGTGATCTCCAACACGTCTTCGGCGAGGATGGCGTGACGGTTCCGATGGCCAACGACACCAGTTTTGGCGTCGGACACGCTCCCTTTACCGAAACTGAACAGATCGTCCTCACCGCCGAACAACAGCTCAATACCGACTTCGCGAGCGATCACCCAGCCCTGGGTCCGGATATCAAGATCATGGGTAAACGTGAAGATGACGCCATTGACATTACGGTCGCCGCCGCGCTCATCGATGAGTATATCCCCGATATGGCGGCCTATGAAGCTGAGATCGAAGCGATCCGGGAGTACGTCACCGACCTCGCCCACGACTACACCGATCGTGATGTCACCGTGTATGTCAACACCGCCGACAACATCTCCGAGGGGTCGATCTACCTGACGGTCACCGGTACGAGTGCCGAACAGGGTGACGACGGATCGGTTGGGCGAGGCAACCGGGCCAACGGGCTGATAACACCGAACCGTTCGATGAGTATGGAGGCGACCAGCGGGAAGAACCCGGTCAACCACATCGGGAAGATCTACAACCTGCTGGCGACGGAGATCGCCCACGATGTCGTCGCGGAAGTCGACGGTATCCGTGATCTGCGGGTCCGTCTGCTTAGCCAGATCGGACGGGCGATCGATCATCCCCATGTAGCCGATGCCCACGTCATCACGGATGATGGGATATCGGTCGAACAGATCGAAGCCGATGTCACCGCTATTATCGATGACCGGCTGGCGAACGTGACCGACGTCACCGAACGCGTCATCGAGGGCGAACTTTCGACGTTCTGAACTCGATCCCCCCACTGAGCAGTAGCGGACCCGAAAACCACTTTGCGACGCTGGTCGGCCGTTACTACGGGGCGCGGCAGTGACCGCGAATCAGAGCGATGACCCAGGTCTGTCTGCTCGGGCAGGACGGGATCGATCTCCGGGCCGAGCTGATGGCTTACGAGACGGCACGGAACGCCCTGGCCCAGTATGCGATCGATGAACCGTACGCCAACGCGGTCGCCGTCGAGACGATCAGCCTGGGTGCGGCCGTCTCGCTACTCAACGACCTCAACTGGTATCTCGTCCGGCTCGTCGATGAAGCGCTCGTCCTCGAACCCAGTATCGCCGCCGATGAATGGCTCTCCCGGAATCTCGCGACGGCGATACGGAACGAAACGATCGATCCGTCCGAGACCGGCACGATGCTCAAGGTCTATGGTGTCAAGACCGCCGAGGCCGACGGTGCCCGACCCGTCCTCACTGAACCGATGTATCTGCGCCGGACCGACGGATCGATCCCGAGTTACGATCTCGCCGATGTCGATGAGACACTCATCGTCCGGATCACCGCCGAGGAGTTCGAAGGGTAGACCGAACGGATTCCATCAGCCGTCGTCCGGATCGCGGGATACGACAAGGTCGTTCTCGTCTCGGACTGCAAGCCTTGCGAGGGCATCGTTCTTGTAGACGGCGATCCCGTGATTGCGGGCGATGACGTAGCCGTCGTGTTCGGCTTCGACCGTTGTTTTGTGTTCACCGGTTGGTGTAACGATATCCGCGATCGGATCGCTGGTCTCGAAGGTGTCGCCTTCTTGGACTCGGTGGCGGGCAATCCCTGGCGTGTCGGTGTGGGGACCGGTCGCCCGTTTGACAGGAAATTCGACGGGCTGGTCGGCGGCTGCCTCGTTCGGCTGGATCGATCCATCGAGCATGCCAAGCGCCCGCATTACGTTTCGTATGCCCATGACAGCCGCCGCCCGGTTAGATTCCTCGACGATATCGTGGGCACCTAATTCCGGAGTGAAGGCCGGGATCCCGCCGGTATCGAGCGCGGCCGTGGCGATCGATCGGGTGAGGCTTTGATCGTCCTGTTCATTGGGATCGTATTGGTTGACGACCGGAATCCCGAACGCCTCAACCAGACGATCGAGTTCAGCGGCCAATTCCTCTGCCTCCTCCTTCGTGCGGTGTTCCCCATAACGGACCCGATCGCGGATGTTGAACGGTTCCGAGTTGACGCCCGCGGTGTGAAGCGAGATGAGACAGTCGGCCGAATCCGCAAAGAGATCGAAGATCCGTTCATCGATCACCTCTTGCAGGTTCGGGGGGCGGGATCGATTCTTCGGATCCTGCTCCGGTTCCGGGAAATAGCGGTTCGGATCGTCGTCGTGATAATACGAGGTCCGGGCGTTCCGTCGGAGCCCCGCCGGGTTGAGGTTCGGGAGACAGACGACGGTTCCTGTCAAACCGGACGGGAGGTCCTCGGTCATCACGTCCTGAGCGGCGGCTAACCCGGTGACCTCGTTCCCGTGAATGGCGGCGGTGATCCACAGCTCCGGGCCGTCGGTATCGCCCTCCGCGATGATGACCGGGAGTCGTTCGGTACCCCCAGTCGGGAGCTCTGCGACGTCGAGATAGCCACGTGCCAGTTCCCCCGGGCGCGCGGTTGCGGTACCGAGTTCCATGGCCGTCGCTTGCCGTCGGTGATCAAAAGCCCGACGACACCGGCTATCCTCACACATCGCGTTCCGTAACTCGGTATCACCGAGACCACACACTCTATACGATTGGTCAATCAAACGAGATTATGCAGCTCTCCGATGAAGAACAATCGATCCAGCGGCTCGCCCGGGAGTTCGCGACCAACGAGATCGAGCCGGTCGCGGTCGAGCTCGAACGGGAGGGCCAGTTCCCGTGGTCGATCGTCGAGAAAGCGGCGGAGGCAGATCTCTTGGCGCCGACACTCCCAGTCGAGTACGGCGGTGCCGGGCTAGGATTGGTCCCCGAATTGTTGATTCAAGAGGAATTCCATCGGGTTGATCCCGGGATCGCTGAATCGGTATTGGCCGCCACCTTCGGTTGCGACGTGATCGTCTCGAATGGTTCGGAGACCCAGATCGAGGAGTACGTCCGCCCGGCGACGCACGGCGAGCTGATCACCGGCGTCGGGATGACTGAACCTGAATCCGGGTCCGATTTCGCCTCGATCCAGACTGCAGCCGAGCGTGAGAACGATGAGTACGTGATCAACGGCGAGAAGGTGTTCATCAGCAACGGCAGTATCGCTGATGCGATCGTGCTGTTCGCCCGAACGAGTTCGCCGGAAAAACCACATCGCGGCATCACGGGGTTCGTCATCGATACCGAACGCGACGGCTTCGAACAAACCCCGATGGAAGGATATCTGGGTCCCGATACAGTCGATCTCGGTCAATTATACCTGGATGATGTCCGCGTGCCGGTTGAGGCTCGTCTCGGCGAGGAGGGCGAGGGGTTCTACCAGGCGATGGAGTTTATGGACGAATCCCGCGTCAGCGTCGCCGCGGCCTCGGTCGGCGTCGCCCAGGGAGCGCTTGACCATACGATCGAGTACGTTACCGATCGTGAGCAATTCGGTCAATCAGTCTCGGAGTATCAGGCCGTCCGCCACCGGTTGGCCGATCTGGCTACCCGAATCGAGGCCACCCGGGCGTTCGTCTACAGCGTGGCCCGGGACATCGAAGCCGACCGGCTCGCCGATCGTAGTGCTCGGCCGGCGATGGCGAAACTCCTCGCCACCGAGCTGGCCGAGGAGGTCGCAAGCGAGGCGATCCAGCTCCACGGCGGATACGGCGTCTTCGATGAGTATCGCGTCGAATCGTTTTTTAGGGCGACCAAAGGGCCACAGATCTACGAAGGCACCAGCGAGATCATGCGGGAAGTCATCAGCGAATCGCTGTTCGACCGGACGTAATAGTCCCGACTATCTACTGACTCCTGGGTCGTAGTCAGTTCGATTCGGAATCGAACATCCCCGTCGACATGTATCGCTCTCCGCTGTCCCAGAAGGCGGTAACGACAAGCGGACACTCCGTATCCGAATCGCCACCATCGGGACTCACCGGCGGCGTTCCCGTCTTCTCCTCGATATCCGGCTCGACCGTCGTGGGCGCCGGCGGGCAGTCGGCGGCCGGATTCGCGATCCGGGCGCCGACCCGCGTCGCCCCGAGCATGGCGGCCCCGCTCGATTGGCCGACGAGGATTCCCTCTTCCCGAGCGAGACGGCGACACTCCGCCTCGGCGGCGTCGATCGAGACGGTCTCGACACTATCGATCAGCTCGACATCGAGAATGTCGCTGACGAAGCCGGCACCCATTCCCTGAAAATCGTCCTGACCCGGTTCCCCCGTCGAGAGGACGGCGTTGGTCTCGGGCTCGACGGCGATCACATCCATCTCCGGAAACTCTTCGAGTAACCGTCGCGCCGTGCCCGTCAGCGTGCCCCCGGTCCCGACAGAGGCGACGAACGCATCGACTGATCGGCCATCGAGGGCCTCGATGATCTCCGGCCCTGTTGTCTCGTAGTGTGCCTGAGGGTTCGCTGGATTCTCGAACTGACGAAGCTGGACGGCGTCCTCTTCGGCTTCGATCTCGTCAGCTCGGTCTTTCGCGTCCGAAATGTCGCCCTCGACGAGTTCTATCTCGGCCCCGTAGGCCTTCATGATCTGGCGACGCTCCGGGGACATCGAGGCCGGCATGACGATCCTGACATCGTATCCCTTCGCGGCACCCACCATCGAGATCCCGATGCCGGTATTCCCGCTGGTCGGTTCGACGATCGTGTCCCCCGGCTGGAGGTCATCCGCCGCCTCGGCGGCCTTGATCATCCAGAGAGCCGGCCGATCCTTCGCGGAGCCCCCCGGATTGAACGACTCGACCTTGGCGGCGATCGTCACGCCCGGCGGTGAGCCCACCTGCACGAGCGGCGAGCCGATTGTATCGAGGATGGAATCGTCCATTACCGTTCGCTACGTGACCGCCATACAAACCGGTGACGGGGGCGGCAAACACCCCCGAAAGGATCGACGTGTCTATCGATCTTCCAGTGGTCATGCAGCCGGCGATCATGCTGACCCCTTGAGACGAGAAGTGCCCGCTGGAGGCGGACCTTGCAGTTGTCGGGAAGGTTATGCCCCTCGATGGCCAACGCTTCGATATGACGCTCGAAACTGCCACCCCCGACCCGACTTGGGATGCCGAGTCCCACGAGGAGACCGTCGAAACCTTCCGATCGCTCCGTGATGAGATCACGATCAAGGTCTGGGGGGCCGACTGGTGTCCCGACTGCCGCTCGGAACTGCCGGGCTTTTTCGCCGCACTCGAGGCGGCGGACGTTCCGGATTCGGCCATTGATGTCTATGAGGTCGATCGCGACAAGAATGGGCCATTGACTGATGAGTACGATGTCGAGTTTATCGCAACGATCGTTATCGAACGGGACGGAGAAGAGATCGCCCGCTTCGAGGAGGAAGCCGAACTCCCCGCGGCCGACAGCCTTGCTCGGTCACTGCAGGATGCAGAATTGACATCCTCCCTGCGCTGAAGCCCGAGACTGTCTCCCCAAACCACCGTAACTATCCCCGATCGTAGTTAGAGTTTTTCCGTCGCCCACTCGAGTGCGGCGTCGAGATCGGTCTGCGGTGGTGAGCAAGTAAACGACCGACAGGCATAGACCGTCGGCTGGTCATCACGCTGATCGCGGTCGGCCCAGATCGGCGGAATTTCATCGACGCCGAGGCGATCACACCAGTCTTCGACCGCCGATCCGGGCGGGCGAATCGAGACCAACCGGTTCGGCAGATATGTCTCGCCGATGCGCTCGCGCCACTCGGCTGGGAGCGTATCCACGACGACGGTGAGTTCAAGCGCGCCGGCGGCATAGTGATCAGCCGCCAGGACCAACGAACCGTGTTGCATCGGATTGGCGTCGATTTTCCCGCGATGAGTTTCTAGGGCCGTCTCGGCGATCGACCGGAATCGATCGTGGGAGACGAAGTGTGAGAGGGTCGTCAGGACATCGATCGCGACCCCCAGACTCGACGGCGTCGATTGATCCGTCAGTTCCTGTGGGCGGGCGATCAGTTCCTCACCGTCGTTCGGGGTGAAATAGAGCGTCCCGCGGTCCCTATCCCAGAACGCCGTTTCGATACAGCGAGCGAGATCCAACGCGAACACGAGATGGTCGATTGTACCGGTCGCCTGATAGCAATCCAACGCGGCTCGAGCGAGAAAGGCATAGTCCTCAAGGTATCCCTCGATCCCGACCTCTCCGTCCCTATATCGTCGATAGAGCGTTCCGGGCACTCCGTTCTCGCTGGAATCCCAGAGTTTTTCGCGGATGAAGTCAAGCGCCTCAACGGCCCGATCGGCGTATTCCTGATCGAGTACGAAGCCCCCCTCAGCGAGGGCGGAGATCATGAGCCCGTTCCATCCGGCCAGGATCTTCTCGTCACGTGACGGTCGCTGCCGGTTACCGCGCGCATCGAACAGCTGGTCGCTTGCCCGTTCGATGGCGGCACTGATGCTGTCGGGCGAGCGGTCATACTCGTCGGCAAGCGTCTCGATCGAGGTCGTGATCGTCAGGACGGTCTTTCCCTCAAAGTTGCCGCTATCAGTCACACCGAAGCGATCACAGAAGATCTCCGCGTCGGTTTCGTCGGAGACGACATCGTGGATCTCCTCGGGCGTCCAGACATAGAATTTGCCTTCCTCACCGTCGCTTTGGGCGTCTAACGTGCTGTAGAACCCACCTTCGGGATGGCCGAGCTCTCGATCGACGAACTCGAAAGTCTCGGCGGCCACCGCGGCGTACCGTTCGGTCCCGGTGAGTTGATAGGCCGCCAGCAACGCCCTGGGGATTTCGGCGTTGTCATAGAGCATCTTCTCGAAATGGGGAACGATCCATTCCTGATCGGTGGCGTATCGATGAAAGCCGCCGCCGAGATGATCATAGAGTCCCCGGAGGGTCATGGCGTCGAACGTTTCGGTCGCGACATCTAGAAACGGCTCCCGGCCGGTCCGCTCATACGCACGCAACAACACCTGCAACCGGATCGGTTGGGGGAATTTCGGTCCGGAGGACCCGAATCCGCCGTGTTCCCGATCCGCGCTTCTGATGGCGCTTTCAGCGGCGGATTCGAGAACTGTCCCGTCCGGTGGATCGCCGGGTTCGGTAACCTCCTCGACTTCTCCCCGGATCGCCTGCATCCACTGGTCGGCACGGTTTTCGATTTCATCGCGGTCGTTCTCCCACGTTTCGGCGAGGCCTTCGAGCAACTCCTTGAACCCGGGACGGTTGTGCTTCGCCTCCGGTGGGAAGTACGTTCCGACGTAGAATGGTCGCCCGTCAGGGGTCAACCACACCGAAAGAGGCCACCCGCCGCCGCGGGTGACCATCTGGCAGATGGTCTGGTAGATGCGATCGAGATCCGGTCGCTCCTCCCGATCGACTTTGATTGGGACGTATTGCTCGTTGAGGATTTCGGCGACACGTTCGTCTTGGAAGCTCTCCGCCTCCATCACGTGACACCAATGACAGGCAGCGTAGCCGATCGAGAGAAAGATCGGCACGTCACGCCGTTCGGCCTCATCGAGCGCGTGTTCGTCCCACGGTTGCCAGTGGACGGGGTTGTCGGCGTGTTGTTGGAGATAGGGACTTGCGGTCTGATCCAGCCGGTTTCGTCCCGCGGTATCGCTCATATCATCGGATACGGCAGGGAGCATCCTAAAACCGGGGCTGATCGTGCCGGCTTCAGTGTGTAATCGGTGTACTTCACTTCTCCTGACTCCCGACGGCAACGTTTACACTCCCCTGCCGACGTGTCACAGCTATGCCCGAGACGGTATTACTCGTCGGGGGCGGCGGCCGCGAACACGCGATCGCGCGGGCCATCGATGCCAGCGATCATGACGTAACCCTGGTCGCGTGTGCCGGTAACCGCAATCCCGGTATCGGCGCCATCGCCGAGACGTACGAAACGCTCGAAACGACTGATCCGGATGCTGTGGTTGAATTCGCGACGGAAACGGACGCGACAATGGCGGTGATCGGCCCCGAATCTCCCTTGGCAGAAGGCGTTGTTGATGCGTTGGAGGCGGCCGGTGTGTACGCCTTCGGTCCGAATAAGGCGGATGCCGCCATCGAGACGGACAAATCGTTCCAGCGACAGTTCATGGCGGAACACGATATCCCGGGCCGTCCGGAGTTCGAGATCTTCGAGGATATCGAGGCCGCCTGTGCGTATATCGATGACTACGATGGCGATCTCGCGATCAAACCGGTCGGGCTGACCGGTGGGAAGGGGGTCCGTGTCACCGGCGATCAGATCAGCAAGGCGGAGGCCAAGACCTATCTCCGGGAGTCGGAGTATATCGGGGAGAAGGTCGTCCTTGAAGAGCGACTGATCGGCGAGGAGTTTACCGTCCAGGCCTTCGTAGCCAACGGATCGGTCCGCCCGACGCCGGCCGTACAGGATCACAAACGCGCCTACGAGGGTGATGAAGGTCCCAATACCGGCGGCATGGGCAGCTACTCGGATGCGACCAGGACTCTTCCGTTTATGAATGAGACGGATTACGAGACGGCCGTCGATATCCTCGAACAGACCGTCGAGGCACTCGGAACCTATACTGGTGTCCTGTATGGTCAGTTCATGCTCACCGCCGATGGCCCGAAGGTCGTCGAATTCAACGCCCGCTTTGGCGATCCCGAAGCGATGAACACCCTCCCGGTGATGGAGACGGATTTCATGAGTATCCTTCTGTCGGCCCGTAACCTCGAACCCTTGCCGGAGCTTTCTTTCCAACCGGCGGCTACCGTCTGTAAGTACGCGGTGCCGGCGGGATATCCGGTCGATCCGACCGCGGGGACGAAGATCTCGGTGAACGAGGACAACGTCGGTGCGGCCCAACTGTTCTACGCGAGCGTCGATGAGCGATCGGACGGCCTCTATACGACGACCTCTCGTGCCTTTGCCGTCGTCGGGATCGATCAGACGATCACGGCCGCCGAACGGATCGCGGAGTCGGGACTTGCGGCCGCCGATGAGGATGGATTGGACATCCGTCACGATATCGGGAAACCCGAACTCATCCAGAAACGGATCGAACACATGCACTCGCTCCGGGGCGGATGATTCAAGTCTCGCCCCGTTGAATCAGGTCCCGTGTCCGGTGTAGACGATCGCGATGGGCCCCGCCGACACGATCGCTTGACCAGCCATCCCACACCGGGATCGGGGAATTCGCTCCGATCGTGGACCAGCGCGAAATCCCCGTTTCGGGTAACGTTCAACTACGTACTCGTCTGGTTCATCAGGATCGCCCCGAGTTTGCGGCTGAAATCCTGGCTGCTCCGCGTTCTCGGCGCGACGGTCGGTCAGCGGGTCTCCTGGGGGCTCGAAGCGACGCCGGATGTCTTCTGGCCCGAACTACTCACCATCGGTGACGATGTCATCATCGGCTATGACGCGACGTTGCTCTGTCATGAGTTCCTCCAGGACGAATACCGGACTGGTGAGGTCATTATCGAGGACCGAGTCATGATCGGTGCGGGCGCGGTCGTTCTGCCGGGTGTTCGGATCGGCGCTGACGCCGAGGTCGCCGCCAACTCGCTGGTTACCCGTGACGTCCCGCCCGGCGCGACCGTCGGGGGTGTCCCGGCCGTTGAAATGGATGAATCGACGATCCACTAAGGCCGACTATGACGACCGGATCCTGACGATCCCGTGTTCGAACAACCGATTGTTCGGTACGATGTATTCGCCATCATCGTTCTCGATCCGGGTCACGAACATATCGATCTCCTGGACGATCCCACGCCGATCGCCGATTTCGATCTCATCCCCAATTCCATACGGCTGCGCATAGAGGAGATACATCCCCGCGGCCCCGGATGTGAGGAGATCCTTGAACGCGACGCCGGCGAGAAACACGAGCGCGAAGAAGTAAACCGCCAGCAGAACCAACAGCGCGTTCGTCGCGATCTGGATCTGACTGAGTGCGATGAGGACCGCGATGTAAATGATGCTGTATTTGGTAAGTGTCGGGATGATCCCGACCTGTGGGAGTTTCACACCACGGAGTCGCTCGCTGATGACGAGGGCAGCTTTATCGCCGATCAGGACACCGGCGATGAGCACGATGATAGCGATGAACAGCTGGGGGACGAGTTCGGTGACGTTCTGCCAGAACCGCTCGGTATACTGGACTTCGGCGATCGTCAGCGACACGAGAACGGTCACCCCGACGATAAACCAAAACGACAGTTGTGCGAGAATCGAGACCGTCGAGGTGCCAAAACTCCGGGCGCTTCGCTCGAACGCGGTGCCCTCGACCGCTCCTGGCACGCCCGCTCGAACGAGCAGTTTGCGATTGAGCCGGCCGGTCAGGTAAGCGAGAAATGTTCCCAACAACAGGACTCCCACCGCTAAGAGGATCCGATCGGGCACCAGACCGATGGCGTTCTCGATCGGCGTGACGACCATCTCAATAATCCTCCGGATCGATCTCGAGGATCAGCTCGCCCCCTTTGAATGCTCGAACCAGCCCGTCGGATTCCGAGAGGACGATCGCAACGGCGTTGGTATCCCGCGAGATCGCCCCGGCGGCCATGTGACGCGTCCCAAGGCCCTTGGGGATGTCGACGCCCTCGGCCGACGGTTCGAGATATCGGTAGGCCGAAACGATCTTTCCCGAATCCGAGATCACAAAGGCGCCATCGAGTCGGGAGAACTCCTTGAGCATCACGTTGACGATCGGATCGCCGACGTGGACGTGGGATTTCTCGAAGGGGTTGTACGATAGCGGTCGGGATTTGTTCATCACCTTTCCCGCATCACCCACGACGAACAGTGCACCGACGGGCTCGCCCTTCTGTCCTTTCTTTCCCAACTCAATGACGACATCGAACACGTCCCGAATGACCTCCGGTTCGGCCCGGGAGTTGACGAACAGGTCATAAACGCTCGAGTGGGGGGACTCGTTTGCCCGGACCCGGGCAATGGTGTCCAGCTCTTCATCGAACATCGTCGCCAAGCATACCAGCGCATCGCCTTCGTCGACGAGGCCCTGTTCTATCGCGCCGGCCATCGCAAAGCGAACCCGGTCTTTGAGGTGCTCGAATTCGAGGGGGAGCGAGACGAATTGATCGCTATCCATGTTGTTCGATGACGCGACCAAGATGGCGTCGACGTCGTCATCGAGCGATTCGGTGACGCGGTCGTACTCGGCCGTCGATGGCGAGAACAGCAACACAGCATCGATCTCATCGATAATCCCCTCTAATACCGCACGCACCTGGGCCATTGCATCGAAGGAATCGAGGTGGCCGAAAAAAGCTTGCGGGCATCAAGCACCGTAATCACACGTTTTCGCGGCGAGACAGGGGTCGGAATCGGGGACCGTGCTCATTCAATCATGGCCGGCGATCTCGATGGGTTCGTATGGTTCCTCTAGGTAGGCCATGTCGTCGGTGGAGAGATCGATATCGATGGCCTCGACGGCGTCTTCGAGATGGTCGATCGAAGTGACGCCGACGATCGGGGCGTCGACCCAGTCTTTGTGCAACAGCCAGGCGAGGCTGATCTGGGCCATCGAGACGC
>JBDGPX010000008.1:0-17705 GCA_042219475.1 Halobacteriales archaeon | reverse complement strand
TTGGGGTACGCTTTGGCCACCTCTAGTTGCACTTCATTCATGATTTTACGACGCTGGTAGACACTGCTCTCTCAGGAGCCAAGCGGAATAGTTCTTTTGTTGACCCCCTGCAGCGGTGGACTTTTCGCCGGCGATTTTCCGAGCCACAAAGCGGTTCTGATTAGTCGACCGTGGTGCTTTTGCTCGCTCGCCTCACCCCTCGGAGTATGCGTACCCTCGCCATCGACGGACGGGTGGGCGTGAGCGGTGACATGCTCTTGGGGGCCCTCATCGATGCGGGCGCCGATCCGGCCGTCCTGGCGCCGGTGACTGAGGCGCTCGCCGTCGAATACGCTATTGAGGAGATCGTCGAGACAGGCATCGATGCGACCCGCGTGACGGTTACTCGGACGGATGAATCCGCATCGTCTGACGACGGCGACGTTGACACTCGCCCCACGCCCACCGATCACGAACATCATCACTCCCACGATTCCGACAACGACCACCACCACGATCACCCGCCGGCTGAGGGGCATGGCCCCAGCCGGAGTTACTCTGAGGTTCTCGAGATCGTCGATTCGATGGATCTCCCTGCCGGTGTCGGTGATCGGGTGACGGCCGTCTTCGACCGGCTGGCTGCCGCCGAGGGGGCCGTTCACGGAACCGATCCGGCCGAGACGCACTTCCACGAAGTCGGGGCCGATGATGCGATCGCTGACATCGTCGGCGTCGTCCTCCTGCTTGACGACCTCGATGTCGAACGTATCGTTACGACTCCGCCGGCCGGCGGCGGAGGCGAGGTCTCCTTCAGCCACGGGACCTATCCCGTTCCGGTGCCGGCAGTCGTCGAACTCGCCGCGGACGCCGACTGGTCGCTCCGTGGCGGGCCGGTCGAGACCGAGCTGTTGACCCCCACCGGTGGCGCATTGCTCGCCGAACTGGCCGAGGGTGTCGAGTCGCTGCCGCCGCTGTCGGTATCCGCGGTCGGCTACGGTGCCGGCCGGAAAACGCTCGAGGACCGCCCGAACGTCCTTCGGGTCCTCATCGGTGACGGTCGGGGCTCACTGACCCGTGAGGAGATCCGTGTGCTGGAGACGAACCTCGATGATGCCTCGCCCGAGCTCCTCGGCGGACTCCAGGACACCCTCATCGAGGCCGGAGCTCGTGACGTGTCGATCGTCCCGCTGACGATGAAGAAATCCCGGCCCGGTCATCTCGTCAAAGTCGTCGTCAGACCCACGGACGTCGAACGGGTAGCCCGTCGATTGGCGACTGAGACGGGGACGCTTGGTGTTCGGGAGACGGCGGTTACGCATCGATGGGTCGCTGATCGAGACATCGAATCCGTCACGATCGAGATCGATGGCGACACCTACGAGATTGCCGTCAAGGTGGCCAGCGATGACGCTGGAACGGTCTTCGATGTCAGTGCCGAATACGACGACGCTGCCGCCGTCGCGGCGAGGACCGACTCGCCGGTCAAGCGCGTCATGCAACGTGCTGAGGCGGCATATCGGGAGTAACTACGATTCCTTTTCGCCGCTGTTGGCGTCCGTTTTCCGGTCTCGGTGTTCATCAAGCGCATCCTCGATGGTGATATCACCCTTCGCGACCCGGCGGGCCAGTCGCTCGTCTATGGCTCGGTTTTCAGCGGATCGCTCGCGCGATCGATCCTTGATCACCTGGAGCTCACCGGCGGTCGGCTCGATCGTCCGGCTATCGACGACTTCCCCCTCCAGCCGGGCGATGTTGACCGCCGCCAACACGTCACCCATCCCCCTGGCACCGGTTCCGAGCGCGGGTGTCGTTCCGGTTTCGTCGACCAGTTCCACCCGCACGTCATCGAGCGCCCCGATGAGTCGCGTCCCCTGGATCCGAGCGCCATCGCCGATCCGAACCACCGGATCGACCGCGCCCTCCAATTCCGTCCGGATCGTCGCCGGCGCATCGGCCATCGGAACCTGAAATGCCGCGACGACGACATCACCGGTCAACACCGCGATTCCGGGTCGGATCCCTGGATCGACGCCGATGACCGTCCGGCCGCTATCGCTCCGTAACATCGCGACGGCCTCCTCTACCGTGTGGCGGGAATCGTCAGGATCGGCAACGATGATATCATGGGTCGTCTCGATCTCGTCATCGCGTCCCGTGATCACGACCGTCGTCTCCTCGGGCAATGGTTCGCTCGGCTCGACTGTACTGAACGGAATCCCTCGATCACGGAGTTCGTTGACGACACCGTGATAGATCTCGAAATCCGCGGTCGCAACGACGACTGTCACTACCTGGATAGTATCGGATGCCCCCGAAAAAGCCATTCGATGGGTCACGTTGTGGTCTCATCGTGATAGTTGGCCGCAGTCGGTGGGGTTTTGCCGTCCGCCCCGCAATGGCGGGTAGTGACCGGAGATGACGACGGACCGGGCTCGATCTCGACGGGCTGTGCGGCGCTCGATTCGCTGCTAGGCGGTGGCATCGATCGGGGCGCAGTGACACAGTTCTATGGCCCGCCGGCGTCGGGTAAGACCAACGTCGCTCTCAGTACCGCCGTCGAGGTGGCGAGCAACGATGGGACGGCTGTTTATATCGATACCGAGGATCTCTCGATCGACCGATTCCGCCAGCTCGCCGATGGCAGAAACGGCGAGACCACCGTCGACGAACTCGCGTCTCGGGTCGTGATCAAGGGGGCGACGACATTTGACCAACAGCGGACAGCGGTCAGTGAGGTCGAGGAGCTGAGCGAACAGGCCGATCTGATCGTCCTCGACAGCGCCACGGGCTTCTATCGGCTCGAACGGTCCGGCGAACAGGAGTCCGGCGAATCGCTCAGGGAGGTGGCCAGACAGGTCGCCCACTTACTCTCCTTGGCACGGCGGTTCGATCTGGCGATCCTCGTTACCAATCAGGTGTACACTGATCCCGAGACAGATCGACTCCGTCCGCTCGGCGGCCAGACGCTCGCACACTGGACCGGGATCGTGGTTCGGCTCGAACGGTTCCGGGGTGGCAATCGGCGGGCGACCCTCGAGAAGCACCGCTCGCAGGCCACCGGCGACAGCATCCGGTTTAAGATCACCGGATCGGGCTTGGTCGGTGCCGAGAGCGACACCGTTTGACGATAACCGACCCCATTCGGAACCGATCGTGGGTGTGTCTTCGATTACGATTTCGTTTCGATCGGGATCGTGACCTCATACCGCAACAGCGGGACTGCGACCATGAGAAGCGTCACGAGGACGGCTCCGGCAGAGATCATATAGCTGCGCTGGTAGCCGAACCAGTTGGTGACCATCGGGATCGCGAGCAACGGGCCGGCACTGAGCCCGATGTCGCCCATGACGTTGTACACCCCGCCGAGACGGCCGACCTGATCGCCAGGGGTCATATCGCCGAGCATCGCCATTAGTGCCGGTCCCGTGCCCCCGGTCCCGATACCGATGAGGGCCGTTCCCAGAAAGAGCCCTTCAAGCGAGGGGAACAACGCGAGAACGGTCAATCCGCCCGCCATCGAGATGAACGCCGGGACCGTTACCCAGACGCGGTTCGAGAGCGCATCCGAGAGCCGGCCGCTGAGGACCGTCGTTGTACTCGAAGCGAGGACACCGACCCCGAGTACGATCCCACTGATCCCGGCCGCGGTGAGCATTCGGAGGCGAATCCCATAGACATCGGCGTACTTGACGACCGTTGCCATGAGGATCCCGCCGAAGATGAACCGGATCGTCATGTTCCCGATCCCCAGCGGAAGGATCTGGGGGCGTTCCCGGACTAACTGTGGCACATCCCGCAGTCGGGCGCGCTGGCCGGTTTCAGGCTGTGTATCGGGCAACACGATGAACGCGACGGCCCCGGCGAGCAAGGCCAGCACACCAGCCAGCAAGAACGCGGTCCCGGCGCTGAGGAGATCCGTGACGATCCCGCCGACGATCAACCCGGTCGGGAATCCGAGGCTCTGGCCACCTCGCATATACCCAAGCCACTTACCGCGGTTCTGGTTGCTTGTGACATAGGTGATCGTCGCGAACGCACCGAGGAAGACGAACGCCGATCCGACCCCCCAGATCGCCCGCGAGAGAAAGAACACGAGCCCGGCGTTCGAGACCGAGCCGATTCGAGGCAATACAAGGAACGTCCCACCCGGGACGTGCAATCCCAGAACGTACCCAAACGGTGCGAGCCCCTGGACGAACAGTCCGGCGATCATCGGCTTACGAGCCCCAAACCTATCGATGACGTTGCCGGCTGGCGTGTTCATGAAGAGGCGAGTGATCCGGTTGATCGAAAGAATCAGTCCGAGCATCACCGCGGTGATGCCCAGAAGCTCATCGAGCAGCGGCAGAATCGGAAAGGCGACGCCGGTGGCGACACCCCCGAAGAACACGCCGCTGATGATCGCGATCGCGACGGTCCTGATTTCGGCTTCGGTGTAGGCCGTCGATGCTTCGGCCTCGTCCGTGACTGACTGGTCGGCTGTGGATTCGTCACTCATTGGTTATCAGCGGAGCCGGTTGCTTCCCTGACCGATCCGACTGGGGACACGTATTGGCCGGTTGGCCATGTCCCCGGATAACTGTTCCCGAAACGGTTGAATCAGCCGTGATCTCTTGCTGTCGTGTACGAGGACCGCACCATAGTCTCCCGAATGCAGTCGCTACTGGCGTGTTGCCAAACCGTGTCAAAAAACCGCCACGTAGTTCCCTTCGATCGTCGCCGGCGGAGTGGGCGCTCCCCCGGCTGTCTGTGGGGATACTAGAGCTCGCCGAGTTTCCGCAACAACTGTCCGCGATATTCCTCGTCGTGTTGGATGCCCTTGAGCTCGAGGACGTTCCGCTCGAGTTTATCGAGCGCGACGTAGAACGCACTCTGGGCGCCGTACCCCTCCCCGGAGCCGGCGACCTGGCCCTGGTTGGTCCGCATCCGGATCTGACACTGGATCAGTGGAGTCCCCCGGAGTTTCTCCTTGTGTTTGTGCAGCCGGACGTGGGCGTGTTGGACGTGCATGTCGCCGTACTTGCTGGCGACCTCCTCGACCGCCTCACGGATTTCCTGGCGACTGATCGTATCCAATAGCTTGATATTCGTGATCTGGACGTCGAGGTGTTCCTCCTCGGTGAACGAAAGCGCCCGTAGGACATCGGTTTTGGTGACGATCCCCTCGATTGCGCGATCGTCCTCGTCAGTCGTGACGATCAACCCCGCGAAATCGTTTTCGAGCATGGTTTCGACGGCAACCTGGACGGAGGTGCCGGGTGCGGTCGTCTCGACGGGACTAGTCATGAGGTCATAGACCGGGAGGTCGAGCATCCGATCGCGGTCGCCAGCGCGGTCGCCGGTCGTCGCACGCTGCATGTTCCGGGTCACGAAGTTGACGATATCGTGGGTCGTGATGACACCAGTCAGATAGCCGTTCTCGTTGACAACCGGGAGCCGTGAGATGCCGTGCTCGCGGAGGAGGTTGATCACCCGGCCCACGTCGTCGTCCTCGCGGATCGTAACGACGTCTTCCGTGTAGATGTCATCGACGGTCAGTGCATCGAGGTTCTCGAGGACCGCCTCGAGGATGACGTCTTCGGTGACGATACCCCACAACTTCTCCCCCTCGAAGACTGGGGCCGCCTTGGTACCACCTTCGACTAACATCCGGGCGACATCCCGGATGTTTTCGTGACGATCGACCCGTGGTGCGGGTTGCATTACCGCTGAGACCTTGGTGTCGTCCTCGATATGTGACTGGATGAGCTGTTTCTGCGTGACAACTCCTGCGTATTCGCCGTCGTCGGTGACGATCACGGCCTTGGGGTTTTCCTCATCGAAAATCGCCCGCACTTTGCCGAGCCGCTCATCGATATCGACCTCGATGGCATCGGCCCGCGCGACATCCGCAATATCCATGTCCTAATCTCGGCCATGAACGCTCTTGAAGCTTATCAGACACAGTCGGTGTCGATAGCGTTAAGCGACTGTGACCGAACGGTACCGCTATCGCGTGCTTCCGGACATCGGTGCGGTCTTTGGCCCCTACACGTACCTCGCGACCGAGATCGTCTTCGGGAGCGTTGCCTTTATACTACTAGTTCGTGCGGACGCCCTCCTACGTGCCGGAAAGACGATCGCGTTGCTATACCCGATCGCATACGTCTGGGACTGGTACACCCTGCGGATCGGCGTGTTTGC
The DNA here is from genome assembly GCA_042219475.1 of Halobacteriales archaeon. Classification (GTDB taxonomy): domain Archaea; phylum Halobacteriota; class Halobacteria; order Halobacteriales; family Hikarchaeaceae; genus Chewarchaeum. Next base: position 11,543 of record JBDGPX010000008.1, on the reverse strand, counting down.
CATCGAACTCCGGACCGGGATCAACTTCGTGGGCATCCCGATCGAGGAACACCTCTTCATGTTCGTCGTGCCGGCCCTCGTGATCGGCGTCCACGAGACTCTACACGGGTGAGTCGCCGCCGACCCCACCGCTTTTTCTCACTGTCGCCGTATGCTCATACACCCATGGCGACCGTTGATGACCTGCGTGACGCGCTGGATGGCATCGTTCACGCGGAGACCCAAGAAAGCGCGATCGGCATCGACCTGACAGTGGCGGAGATATATGATATCGACGGACCGGGCCGCATCGATTTCGGCGGCGGTGAACTCGAACCGGCGGACATCTCGCCACACGATCGGACGTGGCGGAATCCGGATGACGATTATCAGTGGTGGCATCTCGACGCCGGCCAGTATCTCATCGAATACAACGAACGCTTCACCGACGATATCATTGGCGTGCTCGAACCGCGGCCGGCGATGCTCGAACGCGGCGTCTCACATCCGACAGTCCACGTCCAAGCACTCCCGCGGATACCGCTTGCGGTCGGCGATGGCGGTGTCCGGATCAAAGAGAACGCCCGTGTCTCACGCTTAGTGCCCGGGTCAGAGTGAGTCACTCAGGGCCGAGGATCAGTCAGTTGCCTATGTGCTCCGGCCTTGGAGCTTAATCCGTCCGTACAACAGGTAGTTGACCAGCAGACCGGCACCGATCGCGACCGGGACCACGAACAAACTCGCCACCAACGGGAGTTCCTGTGGGAGTGCGAGCAGGCCGGCGTTGCCGAGGATAACGACGATGATCGCCGTGAAGATGGCCGGTCGATCCGCCTTGGGCAACATTGCGCCACGTTCGTCCGCCATGGGGAGCTGTTAACGCTCGAACGGCTTGAACCCCGTTGTTGTCAGATCGCCAACAGGGGACGAGGACGCGGTCAATCGAGACCTCAGTTATCACGTGAGGTGACTGATTCATTCCGGTCGTCGAACGCCGGGAGATTCGGATCCCGGTACGGCGATCGGCCGAAGACGGCGCCGTCCAGATCCAGCTCGTCGATCTCCTCTTCGAGGACGCGATTGAGGCGGTTGACGCTCGTGGTGTCGAGATCGTGTTCTTCGAGGAGACGCTGATAGCGTTGTTCGTCTTTGATCGAGGTGAACTGTTCATAGAGCGATTCGAGCGTTTCGGGCGGCTGGTCTGCGAGCCACTCGGTGTCCTCCAGCCCGAGTTTCGCCATCCGTTCCTGATCGACGACGTGTTGGATCGTCACGAGAGCCACCTTCGGAATGCCCCGCTGGCTCCCGAAGGCCGTCAGATCGAGTTCGGTCATCAGCCCGAGCACCCGATCCCGTTCCCAGGGCGTCAAATCGAGCGCGTTACAGAGCGCGTGGGTGATCCGGGCCTTGTCCAGTCGGTGCATCCGTTCGCTGTGGCCGGCCATTGCCGGGTGCTGTTCGTCATGGAGCCGTCGGAGATTCTCGTCGACGTCCGCGAGTGGATCGGTCGGCCGCCCGATCTTCGTCGCGCTCGGGGTGACGATGTCCCAGCGACGGATTTGGGTGTCCCGCCGGGCTTCGCGTCGTTCGAGGGCTCCATCGCCCGGTAGTGCGCTGGGGCGGATCTCCGACGGTGGATCGCTGTGTGGCTCCGGCAGCCGCGCCGCCGTCGGAGGCGGGGGATTTCCATCGCCGTCGTCGGTCACATACTGAGGCTTTGTCCGCGGGTAGTTCAAAGATTGGGTTGCCGTCTGGACACCCGTTGTGGGTTGGATATCCACATCGATCGTTGATCCATCCGATCCATTCTCGTGACAAGAAGGGTCTGAAAGGTCCGCTGACCGATAGTGCCGGTTTTCGACCGGATGCCGATATGATGGAAAGGAACGTCTATACGCCACCGGATCGTTATCCGATTGTGAACGTCACCATCATTGACTATGGCGTTGGAAACCTCCGAAGTCTCCGGCGGGGACTCGAACGCGCCGACGCCACGGTGACGGTTGCCGATGACTCATCGACGATCGCTGAATCGCCAGCGCTCGTCCTCCCAGGGGTCGGTGCGTTCGGCGAGTGTGTACGCAACTCCGAACCCTTCCACGATGTCCTCATCGAGGCCGCCGCGGACACCCCGATTCTGGGGATCTGTGTCGGTTTCCAGCTCATGTTCACCGAGAGTACCGAAGGTGCCCCGGCAGGCGAGACGATCGATGGCCTCGATCTCATTCCGGGTCGCGTCAAACGGCTGCCCAACGGGACAGTCAACGTCCCGCACATGGGCTGGAACGAACTCCACATCGACCGTGACCACCCGCTAATCGATGGGCTCACGACCGGTGATTACGCCTATTTCGTTCACTCGTATGGTTCGGACGTGGCTGACCACACGATCGCCTCCTGTGACTACGGCTTCGATTTCGCGGCGATCGCCGCCAACGAGGCGGGTAACGTCATGGGGACGCAGTTCCATCCCGAGAAAAGCGGCGAGACCGGGCTCCAGATCCTCCGGAACTTCGTCGATTACGCCCGGCAGTATCAGGAATCCCGGATCAGCGTTCCGTGACCGGTCGGGTCATCTATCCCTCGGCTGACCGATACGGAGCGGACCCGAACCGGAACTCGATCGAGGACTTGCTCACCCCCTGAATTCATTCGAGCGTCCCGGTCGCCGTCGGGATGACCCGACCACCGACCTCGACGCCAAACGGATCGGCCTCAGCATCGGCACTGAGGTGGAGTTTCGAGGGTCGACCCATCTCGTACCCTTGTTCGACGACAGCGTCGACGGTGCCGTCGCCGAAATACCGGTTGTCGGCGAGGTAGCCGGCCAGACAGCCGTTCGCGCTCCCGGTGGCCGGATCCTCGAGCACGCCGTAGTAGTGCGCGAACACCCGGACAGCAAGGTCGTTTGTGTCGTCACGCGGATCGGCACAGAACACCAAGATGTTCTTGGCGTCCTGGTCGGCGACAAATTCCTCGTAGGCATCCAGATCGACTGAGATCGAGGTGAGGGTCTCTCGATTGACGAGCGGTACGATCACGGTCGGCAGCCCTGTCGACACCGCCTGGACTGGCCAGTCATCATCAAGCCCCGATAGCTCGATGCCAAGGACCGACGCCAGGGTCTCGTGATCGAACTGCTGGCCGAATTCCGGGGGCTGTTGGGTCATCCACAGCAGCTCCCGTTCGCCTTTCTGTTCGACTCGGACGGGGATCTGCCCGACCAGCAGGTTTAACACGACCTCGTCGGGCTGGCCATCGGCGACGGCGCTTCTGATGACGGCGGCTGTCCCGAGGGTTGGATGCCCCGCGAACGGAATCTCCTCTTCGGGGGTGAAGATCCGCGTGTCGTAGCCACCGTCGACCGGCTCGGTCGACTCGATAAACGTCGTCTCCGAGTACCCGAACTCACGCGCGATCGCCTGCATGGTCTCGTCGGCTAACTCATCGGCCTGCCGAACGACCGCGAGTTGGTTGCCTGCGTACTGTTGTTCGGCGAAGACGTCGACGATGTGGAACGGTTCCGTGCTCATCGTTTTCGTATCGACTACTGCCACTCATGGTGACATAAGCGATCATGAATCGATTTCTATCGGTCGCCCTCTTTTTCGTCAGCAATCCTCTTCACACACCAGGCCCGAATCCGGCGGTCATGTAGTGAGCGCGACCGGACCATGAAGCCGGTCTTCTTAACGATCCATCCCATTTCGATCCCATGGACTACGCCGACGCCGGAGAGGTCCGCATCCCGAAGCTCGGCCTCGGGACCTGGCAGAACACCGGAGCGACCTGTACCGAGACCGTTCAAACGGCCCTTGAGCTGGGATACCGACATATCGATACCGCCCAGATCTACGACAACGAACGCGCCGTCGGCGCCGGAATCGAGGCCGCCTCGGTCGATCGTGGTGAGGTTTTTTTGACCACCAAGGTGTGGCGATCGAACCTCCGGTACGATGCCGTGATCGACTCCGTCCATGACAGCCTCGAACGCCTCGACACCGACTATGTCGATCTCCTCCTGATCCACTGGCCCCATCCCCGGATATCCGTCGAGGAATCCCTCGACGCGATGACCGATCTCCAGGCCGAGGGCGTCGTCGAACACATCGGTGTGAGCAACTTCACATCCTCACAGCTCCGCAACGCGATCGATGTCGCCGAGGGGCCAGTAGTTACCGATCAGGTGCTCTATCATCCGTTCAAGGATCAGTCGGCCCTCCGGTCGTTCTGTGTCGAACACGGCCTTGCCCTGACGGCCTACAGCCCGCTGGCCAGGGGCGATGTCATCGGTCACGATGTACTCGCCCGGATCGGCGACCGCTACGACAAGACCGCGCCACAGGTTGCCCTCCGTTGGCTGATCCAACAGGAGGGCGTCGTCGCGATCCCAAAAACGACCAGCCGCGATCACCTTGAAGAGAACCTCGTGGTGTTCGATTTCTCGCTCACCGAGGCCGAGATGGCACAAATCCACGACCTCCAGGGGAGTCTCAGGCGTCGGGTACAAGATGCCCTTCCAGGCCTCATGCGACGGCTGCCGTTCTGACCGACCCTCCGCCGTTTTCGGTGAATTGAACGGAAGCGTCGGACATCCCGTCGTGTTCCCCTGGTCAGTACGTCGTCGTGTAGGTCATGTGATAGGGGACATCGAGATCCCGGCCGAGCTTCCAGAGATGGTAATCGAGCTGGGGGACGATGAGCGATCCATCACGCCGGTCTTCGAGCGCTTCGAGAAGGATATCCCCTGCCAGGATCGCGGCCGCCCGGACTTCGATCTCATAGCGGCTGCCGACGGGGAGTTCGGTCGCCGTCTCGATCCGTTCGGCGAGTTCGGCGTCGTATTCGAGGATCCCTTTCGCGCGAAGGTTCGCCGGAACTACGTAATCGGCAAAGATCGTCAGCCGATCGATGTCCTTGACCGTGAAGAACGGCCGATCCTGAAATCGCCCATAGAGCATGGCGGCTGCGAGCTGTGCTTTCTTCTCGAAGGCGATGGTTTGGCCGTCGAGCTGGCGACTGTCCGCGAACGCCTCCGGAAAGACACTAATCAATCGTTCGACGAAGCCATCCCCGTCATCGAAGAGCCGGACGGCCGTTGGTGAATCAAGCAACGTGTGAAAATGACCGTCGTACTCGGCACACAACCGTCGGCCCGTCGCAGTGAGTACCTCGTGGCGTGCGTCGAGCATCGGAATCTGGGTGTCATCTGCCCCGTCACCCCGGAACAGCTCGTCGGTGGCCTCCCGTGAGAGGTCGCGGAGATACGTTCCCTCGGTGACCGGAGTCTCCCGTTCTAAGGCGTCGGTAAGGCTCCGCCACATCGCGAACCCGGCCTCCCAAGTTGTCCCGTCGTAGGTGGCCCGATATGTCTCGCTGCCGTCGGCCATGATGAACTGGAACTCGTTGAGCGCGGCCAGCACGTACAGATCGAAGACGGTTTCGTTCGACCACTGGTCGCCCGGATGGGGTGGTCCTCGCCAGTCTGGCACCGCGAGTTCGGCATCGACAAGCTCGGCGGCGACCGTTTCGATCGCCGCGTGATCGATGCTGATGTGTTCGAAAACCCCCTCGCCAAAGACTGCTCGGATCGAGTCCCGAACCGGGTTGGTCGACATGTACCGAGGTTCTCCGGGATGGATGAAACCCCTTACCGTCGCGATCGATCGACGTTGTCAGCGGTGGTTCTCCTCTGATTCAACGGGTTCGATTCGGTCGCTTTCGTCGCGGACTGCCATGCTCAGAAGCCGATCGTTCTCGTAGACGGCAATGCCTTCACGCCGGCCGATAACGAATCCTCCCTCCGGCGCCCGAACGGTCGTTCGGTGTTCGCCGTTCGGGGCGACGATATCGACGAGTGGGTCCTCGGGCTCGACTACATCACCGGCCGTGACCCGATAACGGGCGATCCCGGTCGTCGGGGCGTGTGGCTCGGCGGACCGTTTGACCGGAAAGTCAACCGGTGCATCGGGGGCGTGATCGTTCGATGTTGGATCGCCGCCTTGCATGTCGAGCGCTCGTAACACGTTTTCGACCCCGACGACACCGGCTTGCCGATATGTGTCGTTGACGACGCTATGACTGCCGAGTTCGGGGGTGATGGCTGGAATTCCGGCTCTGATGGCGGCACTCGTCGTCGATCGATGCAGGCCGTAGGCTTCCTTCAGCTCCGTATCGTAGGTCGCGACGACCGGCAGCCCGAACGCATCGCCGAGCTGATCGATTTCGGCCGAGAGTTCCCGTGCTTCGTCCTCGCTCCGATCCTCCCCGTAGGGAACGTCGTTGCGGATGGTGAATGGCATCGAGTTGACGCCGGCGGTATGGAGATCGACGAGGGCATCGGCGTGTTCAGTCAACAACTCGTAGAGCCGTGTGTCGATCTGCTCTTGGAGGTTCGGCGGACGCGGTCCCGTCTCATCGTGGGGAAAATATCGGTTTGGGTCCTCGTCGTGGTAGTACGAGGTCCGGCTGTTGCGGCGGAGTCCGGCCGGGTTGACGTTCGGGATACAGACGACCGTACCGCGGAGATCGGTGGGGAGCTCCTCGGTCATCACGTCTTGGGCCACCGCCAGGCCGGTCGCCTCGTCGCCGTGAATCGATCCATGGAGCCAGAGCGTCGGTCCACTCTCGGCACCTTCGGCGATGATTACGGGGAGTCGCTCCTCGATCGCCGTGGGGAGTTCGGCGATATCGAGATAGCCCCGGGCCAGTTCACCAGGATCAGCGTCGGCGGAGCCGATCTGCATGTCCCCACGCGTTCCGCCCGGAGTAAAGGTCTTATCGAGTGGCTGGCCGCGGTATCGATCGCGTCCGGGCTATCCGTACTCCGCGACTAGCGTCTGTGCGTCCGGGCCGTACTCTTTGACCGTCTGCATCGACTCACGGGCATCCTTTCGTGTCGGGTAGGTTGGGAGGCTTCGACCGATGGTATCGCCGTGCTCGCTGACGAGCCGCCACCGCCACCCGCTGTCGGCCCGATGGAGCTCGAAGGTCGCCGTGTCGATCTCGATGATGCTGGCACCGCCGACGACATCCCGTATCCGCTCGACGGTCGCGACGACCCCGTCGCGTGACTCGTAGGGATCGGTTCCTTCGGCGATCGTCGTCTCCCGGTCATCGATCAGTCGCCAGCGCCAGCCCTCCTCATCTTCGAACAACTCGAAGGCAGCTTCCTCGAAGTCAACCGTATCCGCCTCGGGCGCCAATCGCCGTATCCGATCGATCGCTTGCCGGGCGGATCGCTCGTCCGGATACGGGTCCGCCGCCTGCATCAACGCCGTCTGTGACTCGTCGATCAACGACCACCACCAGCCGTCCTCCTGCTGTTGGAGCCGGAATACCGTGTCCTCGATGTCGAAGACGACCGTCTCGGCAGCGTGTGCACGGAATTCATCGATCACCCGTTCCATCCGATCCCGATCGGAGTAGACCACTGAACTCGTCGCCAGCGCACTGCGGTCCCGATCGACGATCTCCCACCGGAACTTCCCGTCGTTTTCCATCAGCACGATCGCGAGTTCGTCGAACGTCTTGATCGCACCGCGGGTCGCCTCGGCACGTAAATCATCGATCGCGGCAACGGTCTGATCGCGTGTCGCGTGTGTCGTCGTTCCATCGGCCACGATCGTGCCATCGCTCAGGAGGAACCGCCAGCCCCAGTCATCCTCCTCGTCGGCGTACACCTGGAAGGCGGCCGTCTCCATTGTCCGCTGATCGGCGTTGGGACCGTCCGAAACGAGGCGATCCATGGAATGTCTGGCCGCCTGTCGTGATGGATGGCTACTCCCGGCTCTGGCGATGAGCTCACCGTCGGCATCGATGAGTCGCCACAGCCATGCATCGTCGTCTCCCTGATAGAGTTCGAAGGCAGCGGCTTCGATCTCGAGGAGGTCGGCATCCGGGGCGTATTCCTTGAGGGTAAACATCGATTCTGTGGCCTGTTCGCGTGAATAGAAGTCATCCCCGCTATCAGCGAGCACCTCCCCGTCCTCGTCGATCAATCGCCATCGCCACTCGCTGGATTCGTCGCCGCTGCGAGCCTCGTAGATCTGGAAGGCCGCCTTCTCGAATTCGATGAGATCAGCCTCCGGCGCCTGCGTTCGCGTCCGCTCGACGGCCTCCTCGGCCGCCTCCCGAGAGTCGTACGTGCCGGCCCCCTCGGCGACGTTATTGCGGTCCTCGTCGACGGCTCGCCACCGCCAACCGGCCGCCGTCGAGAACACCTCGAAGTCGATCTCCTCGATCTGGATGATTTCAGCCTCACCCGCGTTTGATTTCAACAGCCGTGCGGACTGCTCCGCACGATCACGGTCCACGACGTCCTCGTGACTCTCCGCGACCATGTTGGTACCCGCATCGACCAGTCGCCAGTACCACTCACCGGACTGTCGGGGTGTGACCTCATACACGGGTTCGCTGGCCTCGATCACGGGTGCTGATCCGACCGTCTCGAGGATGTCATAGACGGCAGTCTCGACGGCGTTCCGTGACTCGTATTCGCCCGCTCCGTCGACGATCGTCGAATTACTGCCGTCCAGCAGCCGCCAGCGCCACTCGGTGGTTTCGTCGTCGTCCGTCCCATAGAGCTCGACGCCGAAATGCTCGATCGAGAGGATCCCAGCCGTTCCGACTGTTTCACGGATCGTGTCAGTGACCGACTGTGCTTCCCCCCGGTCGGCAAACGATTTCGGACTCGCACCGATCGGGTTCCGGCCCTCATCGAGGAGGCGCCATCGCCACCGATCGCCGTCCGGATAGTAATCGAAGGCGGCCCCATCGATGACCAACGGTTCGGCCGTCGGGCCGTATTCCTTGAGCATCGAGACGGCTTCCTCAGCGGTATCACGTTCAGCAAAATTATCACCTCCATCAGCGATTACGGCACCGTCCTGACCCATTAGCGTCCATCGCCACCGCTCGTTACCCATCTCATACAGTCTGAAAGCTGCACCCTCCATGTCGAGCATTCCGGCGAGCTCGATCTGTGATTTGACGCGTTCGACGCGGTCTTCCGTTTCGATTCGGGACTGGTATCGATCGGCCGTCTCCGCGATGGCTTCTTCCTCGATCAATCGCCATGTCCACTGTTCACCATCATGGAACACGGCAAAGGACGTGCCATGGAGCGTATCGCCGAGGATGATCGGCGGTTGGTCGGAAACGGCTTCGGCTTCGATCGTTTCGCCGAGCACGCTCCGCTCCCCGGTGATGATCGGGACGAGGACGGCCATGCCCGCAACTGACGCCACGCCAGCGGTGTAGACGGCGATGATGAGCGTGCTGGCGAGGTCTCCGATCGCCCACTGGTCGGGGTAGACCGTGGTGAATGCAATGGTGGCAACGGCACCTACCAGGGTGCCGACTACCGCGACCTGGATGCCACGGCGTCGAACAGGCAACATGAGGACGACCCCGAGTAACGCGATCGGGAGTCCGACTGCGGACAGTACGATGGCGATCTCCCGGTAGAAAAACGCATCCGTCGTGGTGCTGGCAGGACCGCTGAGGAAGATAGCGACCCCGGCGAGACTCACGAGATAGCCAACGATGAACGCCCAGTACCCATAGACACCTTGTCTGGATTCGGGCTCGCCGACATACCGGGCGTACAGGTCGACTAACGGATCGTCGGTGATCGAACGTTTGGCCATTATCGTTTAATCCCGATGATTTATCATAGTTATTTGGACGTTTTCTACATCTGAAAGCTGGAGTAGGAGATAAACGATCAGCCGCATTCCCGCAGGAATCGTGGACGCTGGTTGTACTCTCGATGGGTCGGTCTCGTTCGAATCGATCTCTGATCGTCTTCGGGGAACGGTGTGGATCGTCGATCGTCCTTTTACGCTTGATCCTCTAGCGAACGCTATGACAAACGGTGTATCGGCGATCGAGTATCACGAGCGGACGAAACACACACCCGAGAGTGTTCGTGGCGGTCCCGGCCTCGATTTCGACAATCAGCCACGGCCGTACAAGATCTATGAGGATCTCCCGTCGATTTCGATGGCCGAATCGATGACTGAGCCGTCGTTTCCCACCCTTCGAGCGATCGCGACGCCGATCCATCCCGATTCGGCGACTACCTCAACGGTGGATCAAGCGGCCCTCGCGGACCTCTGCTATTACGCCGCGGGCATCACGAAAACGATCAGTCGCCGTGGTCACGAGCACGAATTCCGGGCGGCGGCGTGTACTGGCGCGCTCTATCATATCGATCTCTATTCGGTCTGCGGTGATCTTCCGGGGCTTGAGGCCGGTGTCTATCACTTCGATCCCCGGACGAACGCACTCGAACGGCTCCGTTCGGGAGATTATCGCGGCGTGCTTGCCGACGCAACCCACGACTCCACCGTCGAGCGAGCACCGGTCACGTTCATCGCCACTTCAACGTGGTGGCGCAATGCCTGGAAATATCGAGCCCGAACCTACCGCCATGCCTTCTGGGATTCGGGGACGATCCTCGCGAACCTCCTCGGCACGGCCCGCGCCCACGGCCTCCCGGCACGGGTCGTTCTCGGATTCGCTGACAGTCCCGTTGCCACCTTACTCGGTATCGATCCTGACTGGGAAGCGCCGTTGGAATTGATCCCCGTCGGTGCCGGGGAACCCGTACCCGAGCCGATTACCGTCGAATCGATCGATCCGTCCACGAAGCCACTCACATCGGATCCGGTCGACTATCCGCTGATATACCAGGCATGGCACGGAAGTACTCTCCCGGACGGCACGGCGGCACGGAAATGGCGGAATAGCGGTGAGCGACCCGTCGATGGCCGCGATCCGGACGACAACGAACGCGTTAATCTCGACCCCGTCGGGTCAGACGTTGCCTCGAGTCGACCGCTTGCTAACACCATCAAGCGGCGGGGTTCATGCCGACAGTACAACCGTGACTCGCTCTCGTTCCGCAAAGTATCAACGGTGCTCGATCGTGCAATGCGAGGTCTTCCGATGGACGTGTTAGCGGACGGTGACGAGACCGATACTACCGGGAGTCCACGCCAGCTCGTCGATTGTTATCTACTCGTGAACGGTGTCGAGGACATCGAGCCGGGGGCATATCAGTACCACCCCGACATCGGCGCACTCGAGTTACTCCACACCGGCGAGTACCGTCAGGAGGCCGGCCACTTGGCGCTCGATCAGCAACTCGGTGCTGATGCGGCGGTCTGTATCTACTTCATGGCCGATCTGACTGCGGTGACCGACGTGCTGGGTGATCGTGGCTATCGTGCTGCCCAACTCGAAGCGGCCCTCACGGCAGGGCGGCTCTACTTGGCGACATACGCCCACCGCGATCTCGGGGGGACTGGGCTGACGTTCTACGACGATGTCGTGACTGAATTCTTCGAACCCCGTTCGACGGGCCAAACACCGATGTTTCTCTTCACCGTCGGTCGTCCTGCGTGAACCTGTTAGTGACCATCGGATATCGAGATCCGATGACCATCCCGTATCCATTCCTGATCTATTTCGTCCGAGGTTTGAGGCCCCACAATCGGTGACATCCTCCGCGCCGTGAACGGCGCGGCTTCCCTGCATGGCAATACCAGTTAATTGCT
>JBDGPX010000059.1:0-17712 GCA_042219475.1 Halobacteriales archaeon | reverse complement strand
TGAGGACATGAAGTGTATCGTCAACATCGACGGCGCCGGCTACTCACAAAACCTCTCCGTCTATACACATACCTTCGATCCGATCGGCAAAGCCTTCGAAGCCGCAAGCGAAGATCTGGGTATCCCCATCGAAGTCAACGACGACATCCGCGCCCACTCCGATCACTGGCCCTTCGTCCAACAAGGCGCCCCCGGCGCACAAGCGCGGTCGACCTCCGAGGGGAGCGGTCGCGGCTGGGGGCATACTCACGGCGATACCCTCGACAAACTCGACATCCGAGACATCCGAGAACTGGCCGTCGGACTCGCCGACGGCGCGTTGAAACTCTCGACCGACGCCTACCAGATCAAGCACAAAGATCCCCAAGCGATCGCCGAAGCGATCGAACCCGAAGCAAAAGAAGGCATGAAAGCCACCGACAGCTGGCCGTTCGAAGAATAACTGTCGGCAGGGCGGCGTTGACTATCGGTCCAGTCGGGTAATGTGTCCTCGATCAATACGGTTTTGTAAGTCGGAGTCGCCTACCAGGCTATGGCAGATGAGGAGCCGACCGATTTCGAGTTCATGAATCTCACCTGGGAAGACGCCGAGGAACGCTACGAAACCGCTGATTTCGTTGCGCTGCCCTGTGGAAGTATCGAACAACACTCCATCCACCTGCCGCTGTCGGTGGATACCCTTCGCGGCGATAATCTCGTGCGCGAACTCGCGAAGAAGGCCCCCGAACACGACTTGGAGATTGCAATGTTGCCCGTGCTACCGTATGGGTACTCGGAGCATCACATGAGCTATTCGGGGACGATCACCCTGATGCCGGATACATACACCGACGTCATCATCGAGATCGGGCGGTCGGTCAAACATCACGGCGGCGACCGATTCATGCTGGTGAATTTCCATGGCGGGAACCGGCAGCCACTGAAGCTCGCCGCCGATCGCCTCCAGCGCGATCACGACATGGAGGTCTATAATTTCTCCTGGACCGACTTCGCTCGCGATCAGCTCAATGAGGAGTTCGGCGATGAATGGGGCCACGCCGGCGACCACGAGACGAGCGCGATCGAGCTGTATCACCCTGAACTCGTCAAACAGGACAAAAAGGAACCCCAGGTGCGAAAGGCCGAATACGAGACCCGCCAGTACAAATGGTTTTCCGATCTGACCGAACAGGGCGGGCTCGGCGATCCGACCAACTCCGATCCGGAGTTCATGGCCGAGGTCGTCGATGATACGAACGATCGGATCCTCGAAGCGCTGAAATCCGATATGACTCAATGACATCCTCCGCACGGTGAACGCCGCGGATTTCCTCGCGTGTAGGGTTGGACAAGGCGACGCCACCGAAACAACATTCCCCGGTACAGGTACTCCGGTTTACTTCATGTGAACGATCCCTAATAAGCAGGCTGAGTGGGAGTGGATATGATTCCCACCCGCCATGAAAGACCGAATTCTCTCGTTATAAAATGTAGCGGTCGGAGCGATCGGACCACATGTCTGGTGACCGACAGACCAACGACCCTGGCGTTCATTAGGGGGAGATATGAGTAAACAACGGGAGAAGAAACGAAAGCACAAATCGAAAGCCAAGGGACAAGGGAAGATCGCGCTTGGAGTCTCGATCCTGTTTGCGATTGGAATCTTCATCTATTTTTCGTTGGGGGGATCGGTGCTCAGAGGTGCCGTGATCGGCGTGGTCGTGTTGTTGGCGGGTGGTTGGGAATATCGACGCAAACTGCACCACTCCGAATTCGCCGACACCTTAGAGGACAAAGGGAGCGGACGGTGAATTTCGACGGAATATATTCCCGGTAGGACATCTGGCAATTCCGATAGACCGGTCGCCGAACGGAGAATTGGAGTCTTTTTACCCATTGAGTCCGATCCGCTAACAACAATGGCTGGAGAAACAGAAGACGTCGTCGAAGCGATGGATACGTTGCTCTCCTATTTCGAGGACGAGGACGACGTTGCCTATGCCGAAGTCGGTGGCGTCGTCCGGATCTATACTGATGCGGTCATCACTCACCGTGGAGTCCGAAACGCGAGCGAGTTCGATGAGGAGGGAGTGTGGTGTCGGGTCTTCGCGGACGGCGCCGCGGAGTATCGGTACACCACATCGCTCGAGGAAAATCACATCATCGACATCGGGGAGCGTGTCGTACGAGCCGGCCGGCAGCTGGGCCAGGAATTCCCGGCCCGATACGATCCGGCATCGCTCCATCGCGGAACCCACAGCGGGTGGGCGACTCCCGAAACCACGATCGATTCCATCGACCCCGACGAGAAAGCAGAGCGCATCGAGACGGCGCTCACCGATGCCATCGAGGGGATCGATTACAAGCGGGCTAAAGTAACCTACACCGACACGCACATGATCAACATGTTGATGACGACGACGGGGACGTCGCTCCGGACGACGATCGACCGTGTCGGTGCCGAGACGATCCTGGATTTCGACGATGGTCCAAAACTCCAGGACCACACCGGCGGAACGACCGGAACCACCGTTCTGGATCGATTCCCCGAATACTTCGAGGCGTTCGGCGAGCGTGCTGAGCGTCTCGCGACTAGCGACCATGCCGACATCGAGCCGGACGACTCGGCGACAGTCGTGTTGGGACCACGGGCTGCAGCCCAGCTGTTCCATCAACTCTCCCACTATTTCGAGATCGACACCACGTATTTCGGCAGTAGCCCGTATGCAATCGGCGATAAGGTCGGCCCCGCGGGCCTCCAGATCGAGGATTCGATCCGAGCCGGCTCTTGGGCGGCCTGTGCGTATGACACCGAGGGGCGGCCAACCCAGCCACTAACGGTGGTCGACAACGGGACGCTGGTGAATTATTTCCATAACACCGCCAGCGCCGCCGAAAACGACGCGATCCCTCACGGACATTCGATTCAGAGTTTAGCGTTGGATCATCCGCCACGAATCCACGCTCGCCATCTCGAGATCGAACCCGGCACCCAGCCACTCACGGAACTCCGTGACGGGGCGGATGTGTATGTCGAGCAGTTCGGACCGGCACGGTTCCGCAACGAAGCGACCCAGACCAAACGCGAGAGCATGATGCCACCGACGGTTCAGTATGCAAAGGACATCGAAGAGATGACCCCCTCAGAGTTCGATAACGAAGCGTCCGAACAGGGGATCGTACTCCAGATCAGCGAGGGATATCGACTTACAGACGGGAAACTCGATGGCGCGATCCACGATATGCGGATCGACTTCGCACCCGATGACCTCTTTTCACTCGATGGACTCAGCGTCGAACGACGGACGGCAACGGGAAATTGCATCAAACATAACTCACAGATCCCCTGGGCGGCAACTGCCCCCGGAATCCGCTTCGAGACGGGTCTGATGACCCAGTAGAAAAGTTCGGAAAACTCGATCGGGCACAACTCCGGTGGTAATCAAACCGTTCGTCAGTCCAGATGGGCGACGAGGGCGTCGATATCTTCGGTCGTATTGAATGCGTGGACGGATGCCCGGACACATTTCGGATACGGGATCGTCCGCATGACGATATCGTCGACTTTGAGCTCCTCAACGAATTCGTCGGGGTTATGGACGTCAAACGATACCAGTCCCGAGTGGTACTCGATCGGGCTGTTGAGCCGCTCCTCTCCGACTTCGGCTTTGAGGTGATCAGTAAGTTCCTCGATCCGGCTCTCGACAGTATCGAGCCCGATATCGAGCATCATATCGATCGCTTCTTGAAGCCCGCCATAGGAGGCGACAGACTTCGTGCTGACTTCCATCTTCGAGGCACCGTCTTTGAATTCATACTCATCAGCACTGTAATCGACGACGCTGCTTGATCCGATACGTTTCGGCTGAATTTCCGGGAGGATGTCCTCGTCGATATAGAGGAATCCGGCACCCCATGGACCGAGTAACCACTTGTGGCCTGCACCGGCATAGAAGTCAACGCCCCACTCGTTGACATCGACCGGCATCTGGCCCGGGCTCTGGACCCCATCACAGAGAACCATCGCCCCGGCGTCGTGGGCGATCTCGGTGATTTCCTGTACCGGAAGTCGCGTCCCGTAATTCCAAGCGAGCGATGAGACACAGACCAACGTCGCGTCCTCAACGGCCGTCTTGAAATCATCGAGGTCGAAATACCCCTCGTCGTTTTCGATCGTTCGGACCTCTATCCCCCTGAGATCAGCGAGACGATCCCACGGAAGAATACCCGCCGGATGTTCGACATCGGTCCGCACGACAACGTCGTCCTCGTCCCAGCGGATTGAGTCGGCGACGACATTGATGCCGTCGGTCGTACTCTGTGTCAGAGCGATTTCAGCGGGGTCGGCTCCGAGAAGTCGGCTCACCGATTCGCGGGTCTCATCGAACACTTCGTAGGCTCCTGGATACATGCCCTCTTCACAGGGCGTTTTATACGAATGGTGGGCCTGTTTCTCCGCCAGCGCGTCGACGACCCGACGGGGACTCGGGCCGCTCGCACCGGTGTTGAAATAAGCCGTCCCTTCTTCGCTGACAGCGGGGATATCCGCACGGAGTTCTTCGGGTGTCATGATCCGGTATGTCTGATGGGACTACTTGGTCCCATCGTTTTTCCGCCGTTTTGTACCAACACCAGCACCTGGTTTCGCCGGACGGATGGATGATCAACCTATCGGAGCGGCTCGCGAATGGTACCGATCAACCAGTTCGGAACAGAACTGTTCAAGACCGCAGCCAAGCGATGATGGCCGCCACCGCGATCGCAAAGACGGCGATCGCGACGCCAAACCCAGGTTGACCGGCAGTCCGTGTGGATGTCACCGTCGAGGCTGTTGCCCAAGCGGCATCTATACCTCTTTCGCTATCGCCGACGAGCGCGACCGGTTCACCACGCTGATCGAATCCAGCGCCATCGATCGCAGTCAATGTACCTGGGGTAGCCAACGCTGCCCCATGCGCACTGATTATCTGTGAGCCCGCGACAGCGACACCAGTGGTTGTTCCGGTCAGAAATACGGCGACCAGGATGATCCTGTGGAGAGCATGGATCGGCCATTCAATGCTCATATCAGGGTATCTCTGGAGACGATCAAAAATTCCACGGGGATAATATATCAGGATGATCGGCACACCGTTCTACGTCAGGATGCTATCGGTTCCTAGCCAGAGTGTACCCTGAGACGAAGTGATACCGAATACGGGACGGAGTCCAATCGATCAGACATATTCGTCGAGGAAGGCTGCGATCCGTTGGAAGGTCTCGACCTGGTTTTCCCGTTTGGTGAAGTGATGGCCCTCGTCCTCGAAGATCAGCGTCTCGACAGGGACGTGTTCGGCGGCCTGTTCGGCAACCTGCCGAGCTTCGCCGACAGGAACCCGAGGATCATTCTCGCCGTGTAACACCATCAGCGGGGCCTGAATCCGATCGATGTTGTTGATCGGACTGATCTCCTCGAGGAACTCGCGATGCTCGCTGAGATTGCCGTATTCGGCGGCCCGGTGGTCGCGGCGCCACTCGCCGGTGTTTTCGAGGAATGTCACCCAATTGGCGATCCCGACGAAATCGATCCCCGCGGCCCACAGTTCGGGGTACTCCGTGACGCTTGCAAGCACCATGAATCCACCGTACGACCGCCCGTAGGCGACGATCCGATCGGCGTCGATCGAGTCCTGATCCTGGAGCCATTCGACGCCGGCCTTGATGTCCTTGACCGAATCCATCCGGCGTTCGACGTCGTCGAGGTGAATGTATTCCTTGCCATAGCCGGAGGAACCACGGACGTTCGTCTCGAGCAGTGCGTACCCCGAATCGAGGAAGAACTGTTTGACCGGGTTGAACCACGGTCGTCGCTGGTGGGTCGGGCCGCCGTGGATGTCGACGATCGCCGGATACGGCGGCTCACCACGGTCGGGTAAGGTGAAAAAGGCGGGAATGTCGCGGTCGTCGAAGGTCCGATAGCGAATCAGGTCCGGTGCCTGAAAATCCGTTGGCGGGATGCCGGCCAGCGATGGCCGCGTCCAGCGCTCTTCGTCGCCGGTTGCAACGTCGACCACATGGATCGAATGGTTCTGGTTTCGATTCGAGAACGTCACCGCGAACTGATCGCCGTCGGGACCGATGGTGATCTCCTCAACCATGCCGTCGGAGAAATCCGGATCGGACTGAACCTCAACGGAGAGAGGCCCGGTTAATTTCCCGGCAGAGAGCTCGGAATAGCCGTCGACGTTACGCTCATAGACGACGGTCTCCGAATCGGCGTCGAATTCGAACAGGGCGACGTTCCAGTCCCCGCTATCGATGACTGGCTCGATCGTCAGCGAATCGAGATCGAGCCGCACCACAGTCATGGTGTCGGTTGTCTCGTCGGTCGTCAGATAGAGCGCCTCACCTTCGGGCCCCCAGTTGATGTTGTCGTATCGGGCGTCTCCATCGTGTGGGGTGACGTGTTGACGCTCGCCGGAAGCGATGTCGAGGACATAGAGGTCCTGATCGGAGCTGGCGTGTTCCTCTCGGAGCACGAGCCGTTCACCAGCCGGATCGAACCCGCCGACGACCGAGAGATAGCCGTCGTGTTCGTAGACGCGCTCGGCGGCGTCACCGACTGCATCCCGATCTTGGACATACACATCGAACGCACCGGTCTCACGGCGGTTCGAGGCAAAGGCAAAACGCTCACCCGTCGGGTCCCATCCCCCCCACTGATGTTTGGCCTCGGGTATCTCCGTGAGTGGCGTGA
Source organism: Halobacteriales archaeon (assembly GCA_042219475.1). Classification (GTDB taxonomy): domain Archaea; phylum Halobacteriota; class Halobacteria; order Halobacteriales; family Hikarchaeaceae; genus Chewarchaeum. The sequence goes on along the minus strand of JBDGPX010000059.1, from coordinate 10,997 downwards.
CGGTCCCCTCGGAAACATCGTACTGGAAGAACTGGTCCCGTTCGTTGCTCCCTTCATCCATGCCGAAGATGAACTCCGCGCGTTCGGGTGAGTATGCGACGAAGGACACCCGTTCGTCGAAGTAGGTGCGCTGTTCGGGTGCTTGTCCGGGGGCGTCGACCGTCCACACCTGTGGGGTCCCGGTCGCATCGGAAAGGAACGCAAGCCGGTCGCCGTCGGGGTTGAACGACGGCCCCGTCGTCGAATGGATCGCGAGATACTGACGAATATCGTGAATCACACTCGGCATAGCGGTGGCAGGCCGGCATCGAACTAAACCGTTTGTATCCCCGCCGTGGACTACCGCATCAACTCGCCGCCGTTGACGTTCAGCGTCTCGCCGGTGACAAACGATGCGTCCCGGAGATAGGCAGCGGCGTCGGCGATGTCCTCGGGCTGGCCGAAGCGATCGAGGGGAATATCCTCCAGGATCCGTCGGTTCTCAGCTTCGCTCCGGCCGGCTGTCATATCAGTCTCGATATCACCGGGAGCGATGGCGTTCACCCGGATATCCGGCGCGAAGTCCCGGGCGTGACTTTTCGTCAGGCCGACGATACCGGCCTTCGATGAGGCGTAATGACACTCGATCGCCGCGCCGGTGTAGGCCTGGATCGACGCGAGATTGATGATTGATGGTCCATCGGGGACGGTCGATTCTCGGAGGTGGGGGACGGCGAGTTTCGTCGCCGTGAAGGCGCCGGTCAGGTTGACCCGGAGAATCCGGTTGAAATCCGCGACCGAGAGTTCATCAGTATAGACGTGTTGATCGATTCCGGCGTTATTCACGAGGTGGTCGATCCCACCGAAGGTATCGACCGTCTGCTCGATGAGCTGGGCAACGGCATCCGGCTCGCCCACATCGGTCTGGATGACCATCGCATCGGCAGTCGTTTCGGCATCGATCGTTTCAACGACGTCCATGGCCGCCTCGCGGTTCTGGACGTAGTTCACGGCGATATCATAGCCGTCGTCGGCATAGCGCTCGGCGATCGCGCGACCGATCCCACGGGAGGCACCGGTGACGATGGCAACTGGCATGCCGGGATCGATGACGGACGGCGAAAAGAAGCTTACGTCCAACAGTCAGTCGACTTCGCCGGTCGCCATCGCCTCGATCCGATCGAAGGCCAACTCGAGGCGATCGAGGCTGTTGGCGAAGCTGATACGGATCGAACCCTCACCGGCCTCGCCGAAGCCGGTGCCGGGAACGGTCACGACACCGTAGTCGGTGATCAGTTTGCTCGCGACATCGTAACTCGATCCGAATGTCGAGACGTCGATGAACGCATAGAATCCGCCCTGTGGATAGGGGGCGTCGATACCGGGGATATCATCGATCCGCTCGGCGACGAAATCCCGCCGTTCCTTGAACGCCTCGTACATCTCCTCGATCGGCTTCTGGGGCCCGGTCATGGCTTCGATGGCACCGTGTTGAGCCAACGAGGAAGCACACGTCGTCGTCGAGATGTGGGCCTTACACACCTGTTCGATGACCGGCTCCGGCCCAGCCAGCCAGCCAAGCCGCCAACCGGTCATGGCGTACTGTTTCGAACAGGAGTTGACGACCAGCATGTTCGACGGTTTGTCGAAATGGGCAGCGGTACTGGTCGAGTCGCCATCGTCGAAGGTCAAGGTCTTGTAGACCTCATCGGCGATGACGTAGGCGTCGTGCTCGGTGGCGGCCTCGACGATCCGCTCGATCTCATCGAGGTCTTGGATCCGACCCGTGGGATTCGTCGGCGTGTTGACCACGACGGCAGCGGTGTTCGCCGACATCTCATCGATCACTCGATCGGCGACCAGCGGATAATCGTCCTCCTTTGGCATCGGGACCTCGACGCCATTGGCGCCGATCAGGTGGGATTGCATTGTGTAATTCGGCCAAGCAGGGGTCGGCACGAGGACGTCCTCGTCCGGACCGGCAACGGCAAGCAGCGCGAGGAACAGCGCCTCCATGCCCCCGCCGGTCACGGCGATTTCGGTTTCCGGATCGAGGATCAGATCGTGTTCGCGCTCGGATTTCTCGGCGATCGCCTCCCGGAGCTCAAGGATGCCGGCGTTGGAGGTGTAATGAGTAGCGCCATCGTGAGCCGCTTCGGCGGCGGCATCGATGATGTGTCCCGGTGTATCGAAGTCAGGTTCGCCGATTTCGAGACGGACGAGGTCGCCCTCCTGTTCGGCGGCGAGATTATACATCTCTCGAATCGCGGTCGGTTCGAGATCGGTGACCCGGCTGCTCATCGGCGGGACCCGATCCGATTCGACTGGAGTTTCTGATGCCATAGCTGGTGGTCTCCCGGAACGAGCATTAACCTGTTGCCGTCCTGATCGGGTTGCCGGGGAACGTCGTCGAGGACCAGTACCCTGGTCGTCCGGCGACCGTCGCTATCGGATATACTCGACGGCGTTTTCGCCCGCCACCTTGCCGAACACGGCGGCGTTTGTCAGCCCAGTCCCACCGGGATAGTTATTGTAGAAGAGACCGCCGGTCGAGTTACCCGCCGCAAAGAACCCGGGGATGATCTCATCCCGAGTATCGAGGACTTCGGCGTCGGGGGTGATAGCGACGCCACCGAAGCCAAAGGTCATCCCCCCAGTGACCGGATAGCCGGTGAACGGTGGCTCATCGAGCGGTAGGGCCCAATTGGTCTTCGGTGGCTCGATATCGATCGCCTCGTTGCCATCGAGCACCTCCGGATCATAGCGGTTCTTGGCTCCGGGATCGCAAGCCGCATTATACGCCTCGACGGTCTCAACGGCGCTCTCGACATCCTCGATATCGAGACGTCGGACCAGGGCTTCGATCGAGTCGCCCGTGATCGGCCGGCCCGGTCCGAGGTGGGCGACATCGTCGACCGTCGTCGAATCGACGATGATAAACGCCTCGTGGTATGGTTGCTCGAAGATCTCGCGGCCGAATTTGGCGTAGGTATGTGCCCGCGAGTCCTGTCCTTCATCCACGAACCGCTCACCGTCGTGGTTGAGAATGAGGCCGTACTGATACCCATCGATCCGGGTGATGCCGCCTTCGACCGGTGGCGATTCGGTATCGATGATCGCCATATGGGCATCACCCCACTCACCTTCCGATTTCGCGCCGATATCCATCGCCGCCTCGACCGCCTCACCGGTGTTGTACCGACTGCCCCGAACCGTCATGTTGCCGTAACCGGGGCCGTAGTACCGGGTCCGTTTCTCCTTGGAGGAGCCATAATCGCCGGCCGCGAGGATCACCGCGTCCGCCTCGAAGATCGTCCGGCGTCCCTCGACGCGAGTCTCGACGCCGTCGACGAGGCCCTGATCGTTCCGGACGATACCCCGGGCTTCAGTCTTATAGAAGAACTCGACGCCCTCGGCCTCAAGCAGTTCGACCATTTCATCGACGAACCGTTCGCCCTCGAGCCAGACCCGCCCGGCGGTATATCCAGGGTGCGGGGCTTGGTATTCCCACTCGATGCCGCGAGCGGTCAGCCACTCGAACATCTCGGCGGCCTCGTTGGTCACCACGTCGGCCAGCTCGGGATCGGCGCGGTAGTTCGTGACCGACATGATGTCCGAGTAGAAATCCGACGCCGAGTAGTCCTCGACGTTGAACGTGACGTCCTTATCGAGGTCGATATCCGCCGTTGGGATACGGAACGATTCGGTGAATCGGGTATGCCCGCCGCGGTGTTTCTTGGGTGATTTCTCGAGGACGGCGACCGATGCTCCGGCCTCGGCAGCGGCCAGTCCGGCCGTCAATCCGGCGACACCACACCCGACGATAACGATCTCGTACCCGTCTCGTGTCTCAGTCATCTCGTTCTACTTCATAGCTCACGGTAGAGACAATTAAGTGTCATCAGTCGAGCCGGAGCCGGCAAGGCCCCCCACCACGATGCTCAATAGCGGCGAAAAGACCCCAAATCCCGGGGTATCAGTCCACCGAGTACCGGTCCACCAACCACGCCATGGGCCAAGTGCATGAACAGCGAAAGTCCAATGGATGGATTCGCCGACTCGGTGGCCGTCATCCCGAGCGGAGAAAGCCAGCCACCGCAGTGACCATTCCAAAACTCAGTTTCGAAGATCCAAGTGGGAAGCATCTCCAGATTGGAGATAAACTATCAACCCTGACAGCGTCGTTCCTCCAGGCGTCGGCGGCTCGCTGCCATACGTTCCATAGGATCGGGCCAGCATCCCCGACGCAGTCATCACAGTCATCGGGGAACCGATATACACACCGCCCGTGTATGGGCCAGATATGAACGACCGAACCGCCGCTGACGCGGGGTGGTTCTCCGGTATCGACCCGGAGGATGTCGACGAAGCAGTGGCGTCGATCAGGTCAGGATCGGCCGATCAACCACAGGACTGGCCCCGCCGTGCCCTCGCCAAGGGAGTGGTTTCGGACGAAACAGCCTACTACGACTGGCTGCATGAAGCCACCGTCGAGGCCGCCCGAGCGGCCGTCCGAGAGCGGGAACGGGCTAATGATCAACAGCTCAAACACAGTGTTCGGGCGATGGACGATTGTGCGCGAACAGCAAACGAACTCGCCGAACGGATCACCGAGTGGGCCGGCAGTCGGTACGGGATCGAAACGTCGGGACTCGAATGCGCTCGGGAAATCGCCGAGCGATCGCCGGAGGATGCCTTCGACGACCGGCTTGTCAGCTTGGCCGAACGGACCGTCGCCCTCGCCGACGAACGGGAGGCGCTTCGACGGATCATCGAACAGGAAGCACCGACAGTAGCGCCGAATCTCTCTGCATTGGCCGGGTCGGTACTGGCCGCCCGATTGATCGCGCTGGCGGGGAGTTTAGAGGCGCTTGCGAAAAAGCCGAGCGGTACCTTACAGGTTCTCGGCGCCGAAGACGCACTCTTTGCCCATCTCCGCGGGCACGCCCCGTCGCCCAAACACGGGATCATCTACACTCATGAGTACATCCGTGGGACGCGAACCGAAGACCGGGGATCGGCCGCTCGAGCACTGGCGGGCAAGCTTTCGATCGCGGCCCGGATCGATCACTATTCGGGAGAGCGTAACCCCGACTTAGAAACGGCCCTTGAGGAACGTATCGAACGGATCCGGGGGCGCGCCGATGAGTGAATCCACCAGCGCTCACAATCCAACGTTATGTCTACTGGGGAGGTATCTGATCGATGTTGCCTGATGGCGTAGAATATCGACGTTTCGACGGCGAAGAACGGCTGGCGACCAAGGGCGACCCTGTGTATGGGGAACCCACCGACGGTAAGTGGCGGCTCTGGGACGCAAACCGATCAAAGTTAGCGAGTATACTGGAGGCCGGTCTGGAGACGGGATTGACTGCGGGGGCAACGGTGTTGTATCTGGGTGCCGCGACGGGGACGACCGTGAGCCACCTGGCCGATTTCGCCGGTCCCACCTATGCCGTCGAATTCGCGCCGCGGTCGATGCGGGAACTGCTCTCGGTGGCTGACGGGTCGGGCCGGAAGAACCTCTTTCCGCTCCTGAAGGATGCCCGCGAACCCCAAACATATGCGCACATCGTTGAATCGGATGTCGACGTTCTTATCCAGGACGTCGCGACCCGGGGCCAGGCAACCGTCGCGCGGCGGAACCGCCAATTCCTCGGCGACGATGGCCGGTTAGTGCTCGCGATCAAGGCCCGCAGCGAGGACGTTACCGCTACCCCCGACGCCGTATTCGAGACGGTGCTCGAAGAGCTTCAAGAGAGCTACGCGATCGAGGCCCGCACTCGGTTGGACTCCACCCACGATGCTCATCTCGGGGTGGTGGCAACACCGACCCGGTAGTCGCCGGTTTCCGGAACTATTTACTGGGGGCCATCAAACCATTGCTCCGACATGGATACGGGTTCGGCTGCGGCGTTCACTGAGATGGGCGGGATCGGTGTCGAAGAAGAATTCTTCGTCGTGGACGACGAGACGGGGCTGCCGACGGCCGGAACCGACGAGCTGGTGTACGGATCGGAGCCGCCCGAAATCCTCGCCGACCGGCTCGATCACGAGCTCTTCAAGTGTGTCCTCGAGACACAGACTCCGCAGATCGACCGCTTGAGCGAGGTCGAGGAAACGATTACGTCGGTCCGCGAGGCGGTCGTCGAGCACGCCAACGCGCATGGCTTCGGGATCGCCGCTGCCGGCCTCCATCCCGGAGCCCGCTGGCGGGAACTCGAACATGCAGAAAAACCCCGCTATCGGGACCAGCTCAATCGGATCCAGTATCCCCAACACCGGAACACGACTGCCGGTGTCCACGTTCACGTCGGGATCGATGATGGAGATAAGGCGGTCTGGATCGCCAACGAGATCCGGTGGTATCTCCCGATCATGCTCGCGCTCTCCGCGAACTCGCCGTACTGGAACGGGTTCGATACCGGCCTCCAATCGGCACGGGCGAAGATCTTTGAAGGGCTTCCCAACACCGGCATGCCGACCAAGTTCGACGGGATCAACGACTATCTGACCTACGAGCGGCGGATGCTCGAATCCGATGCTGTCGGGGATCGTGGCGCGTTGTGGTTCGATGTCCGACCGCACACCAGCCATGGGACTGTCGAAGTGCGGGCTCCGGATGGCCAACACGACCCCGCGTACGTGCTTTCGTTCGTCGAGTACAGCCACGCCCTCATCCACGATCTCGCCGACCGGTATGAGGACGGCGAAAACGGAACGGATCTCCGCCGGGAGCTCCTCGATGAAAACAAATGGCGGGCGATCCGCCACGGTCACGAGGCCTCCTTCATCACCCGTGACGGCGAGGACGTGATCGATCTCGGCGAAATCGTCGACCGGGAGGTCGATCGCCTCGGCGTTTCAAGCCTCCGGCGGATCTATGATCGAGACAGCGGCGCCGCCCGACAGCGGAAAGTCCGTGAAGAGGGCGGGCTCCAGGCGTTGTGTCAAGCGGTTCGACTGTAACAAGGGGTTTTTACCAGCGGCGAACTTTCGTCCTTTACGAGAGGACATGACCGGAGATATCCCACAGGATTCGGAGCCGATGGAGGAGCCGGACATCGATGACGACGACGGACCGTCCCCCCGCGAACGGCTCGAGGCCGAAGCCGACCGGGCGGTCCAGCAGTTCGATGAGGGGATCGTCGACCTCCTCTCGTGGCTGCTCGATACCGAAACGCGAGCCCGTATCTATATTTACCTCCGCCAATCGCCGGGGCGAACCAGCGAAGAGATCGCAGAGGGGACGGGGCTCTATCCGAGTACCGTCCGAGAGGCACTTTCTGAACTCCACGAGGAGGGGGTCGTCGAACGGCAGAAACGCGAAAACGAGGGTGCCGGCAACAACCCCTACGAATACACGGCGATCGCACCGAGTGATCTCATCGGAGATATCGTCGGACAGGTGCAGTCAGAGCTCAACACGGTTTTCAATCTCGATCGCCACCTCGATCGAGATCAAACGACCGGCGAGGCGGAAGAACCGGTCCGAATCGAAGTCCGGGACGCCGATGACGAGGTTACGGACGAAGATGTGACCGAAGGATAACCCGGCCGCCACGATCGGCAAGCTGGGCGGAAGTCAAAGCCCCTTTGACCGGGGGATCCCTCGCCGGGGGTATGAAGGTCGCGCTTGGGGGGACATTCGATCCCATTCACGACGGCCACCGGGCACTCTTCGAGGCGGCGTTCGAGCGTGGCGACGTGACGATCGGATTGACGTCCGATGAACTCGCCCGTGGGACGCGACCCGAAGGTCGATACATCCGCCCATATGCCGACCGCAAAGCGGATCTCGAAGCAGAGCTCGAGCGGTACAGCGAGCAATACGATCGTGACTTCGAAATCCGCACGCTAACGAAACCAACTGGCATCGCAGTCGAACCGCAATTCGATGTCCTCGTCGTCTCTCCGGAGACGAAAGCCGGCGGCGAGAAGATCAACGAGATCCGCAAAGAGCGTGATCTCGAAGCCCTCGATATCATCGTCGTCGATCATATCCGTGCCGAGGACGGTGAGATCATTTCGAGTAGCCGGATCCTGCGTGGTGAAATCGACGAACACGGGAACGTCACCCCCGACGCAAGCGGGCGCCCGAAACGCCAGAACGTCGATACCGATATCTAAGTACAACCGTCAACCGTGATGGTTACCACTCGGGGGCCTCGAATCCCGCATTCTCAAGCAGTGGCTTCCAGCGATCGTTGATCACGAGCCGTGACACCCCGACAGCTTCTGCGATATCGGTCTGCGACCGTTCCTCGCCAGTAATCAACGCCCCGGCGTAGAGACTGGCAGCGATCACCGCCGGCTTCGATCGGTCCTGATCGGGAAGTCCGGATAAAAAGAGATCGGCGGCGACCGATCGGGTCTCTTCGCTCAGTTCGAGGCGCTCGGCGGCCGCGGCGAGCTCCTGGAGTTCCGCCTCGAACTCAACCCGGTCACGAGCGGAGTACATCCTCTATGGAGATTTTATGGAAGCAGTGGTGATAAAATGGCGGGTCAGAACGTTAGGTTCTTACTGCCCTCGGGCAAACCAGGAGTCGCCGCGCGGGTAGCCAAGCTAGGCCAACGGCGCAGCGCTTAGGACGCTGTCCCGTAGGGGTCCGCCGGTTCAAATCCGGTCCCGCGCATGCCGAGGGCTCGCCCTCGGGCAATTTCTGGAGTATAAAATAAATTGTATAGATAATTTTACAAATTCTTATCATAGGAGGGAGTGATTAGTGGTTCGTCTGATTTATGGTACTCACACAGATGGGAATTACGCCGCTTCAAGCTATCGGATGGTAGCGTATCATCGCCATCGGGGGGAATTACTTCAACGGCAGCAAAAACCGACAAGAAGGGAGGCTGACGGAAGAAACGGGACTTCCAGCAGATGCGATAAACGGATGACACGGATCATGGTAGTGGGGTGGCTACATCGGGTGGCTGGAAGTCCACTACCGAATACGGATTCCTGATGGATGTATCCTTGCCATTGCGTACCAAGGTATTTATATCCGCGCCGAAACAGCCGGAATCAATACCCCCCTCCCTCGTCGAAACATTCCCCACACTTGCTTGCGTCCAATTCCTCCATCGCCCGTTCGACGGCGATCATTCGCAAACCATCCGGATCGACATAGTGAGTATGGCCACACTCAGTGTGGAGATCAGCCGCGCCGGTTTCCTGTTTGTGGATCGTCAACGTCATCGTGTTTAATACACCGTTGATTGCTTCGCTCCGACCATGTGTCATGCTATATAATAACAAGCAATCCAACATATCTCGATGGCATGGCCGACAAAGGCACTTATGGGCAGGTACGGATTAGACGGCAAAGCTTACGCCGGAAACGGATTAGAAACAAAGAAAATCTTATATAGAATCGTAAACAATCTAATCGATAGCTATGTCGACAGATACCAGCACGCTCAAAGATATTTATCTCGACGTTGCCGGCGATGATACGCTCACCGAAGCACAAGAGGAGGGACCGTCACACGACCCGATCGAGGAACGTGAGGCGGCAATGGAGCAGGAAGTCTCGGATTTCGTCCGGAAAAGCGGGCTCGATGACGCCGTCGACGGTGCCGAAGTCAGCGTGTGAGGAGTGCCAAAAGCCGGAGCGATCTGATTCTGAGCCTGCTCGTTCGTTTTCCAGTACCCTGATAGGGTCAGACCAAAAGAACATCATTGAGGCTCCACTATTTATTCAAAGCACCACCTCTGGCAATCCGCGCTTGTCGCCCTCGGAGTTGTGACTCTCCTGCCGGTAACCCCGAGAGTGGCAATCGGATTGCTCGGCCTTGCAGTAACAGTCGGGGTCGGGATCGATTTGGATCACTTCATCGTCTCACGGGTTCAGACCGGTGACTGGCGGGTACTCAAGCGGTGTTTCAGGAATCCATCGCTGCTCGTCTTCGATCAATCGGCGGTCTTCGGGGAAGAGGAATTAACCGCCCTCCAACGGCTGTTGAGTCATCAACTGCTCGGCGGGGCGATCGTCGCCCTTGGATGGTGGATCCGACCGGTCGTTGGATGGCTGTTGCTGTCGGTGATCTACGTGCATATCGTGGCCGATCTAATCAGTGATGTCAGACAGCAACGCGTCGCCAATCACAACCGCTAACGGTCCTGAGGAGAAAGATCAACACGAGAAATGGCCGGAGGGCGACTGTGGCGGCGGTACCTGCTACTTGGTGGCGTTGGGGTCACCGCCGCGGTCGGTTGGCTGATCGTGACGCCGGCCGATGTTCTCACGAGCATACAAGCGGCCTACAACGGCTCCAGTTTCCTCCTCGTCATCCTTGTACTCTATTTGCTCCGACCGTTCGTCGCCGGGCCGGTGAGCCTCTTTACGATCGTGATCGGGTTTCGTTACGGGATGATTCCTGGATTCGGGATCGCTCTTGTAGGGACGGTCCTCACCTGCCTCCCACCATACATTATAGGGCGGCATCTGCGAACCGATATCGGAGTACTAGGCTGGGTGAGTTCGGCCGGCAGCACGGTCGTCGATCACGCGGGTGATCTCCGTGGGACGATCGCGGGACGGCTTTCACCGGCACCGGCCGATCCCGTATCGTATGGCGCAGGGATCGCGGGTGTGCCCCCGCTCGCGTATCTGCTTGGAACAGCCATCGGTGAGATCCCTTGGACGATCGGCTTCATTCTCGTTGGCGCCTCAATGGAACGGGTCGCCCTGACGGTGCCGGATCGACAGTTCGAACTGCTCGTTTTCGGGACGCTCGGTGCCACGCTCCTCTTAGCCGCACCCGCCTATCGACTTCTCCAACGTGTACGCGAACGCTGAACGGTGCAGAAACGGACCGAAACAAACTCGGGCCGTGTGTTATTTACTAGCCGCGGTCGGTTTAGGGACGTAATGAGGGATCCGGTAACTAGACGGCGCTATCTCAGACTGATCGGTGCCGCGTCGGTTGTGGGATCGGCCGGCTGTGGCGCGGGTGAGGATGGGGAGTCGGAGACTGATTCGCCCACCGAGACCACAACGGCAACTCCGACAGCA
>JBDGPX010000026.1:0-18002 GCA_042219475.1 Halobacteriales archaeon | reverse complement strand
TGTGGTCGTATCGGTCTTTCAATTCGCTCCCGACCAGTATCTCAAGTCGGGACCGTTCGCCCCAATCAACGGTGTATGCGTCCTTGCGAATGACGCCTTTGAGTTGGCGTCCGTCGTCTTTGTTCCCACGGAAGCCCGGCGGCTCCGGGTGTTCCGTGACCGACGTGTTCGACTCGTCGTGATACGCTTTCTTGTTCTCGAAGAACGAGGATCACGCTTCGCTATTCTTCCGTATCACTTGTTGGGCGGTGGACGCACCGAGAACGCCTTTGTACTTGCCTTCGAGTCGGCCCGTGTCGGCGTCCCATACGTCGCCCTCAAAGCCGTCCTCGTCATTGTACCGCATGAGGCGCTGATAGTTGGACCTCTCGGAAGCCTATACAGAGGTTTTAGAAGCAGGACTCGAAACGTTGGAGACTCAAGAACAATAGTAACACGGTGGTTCCTTGCCGGAGCTTACGCGCTTCACGCCCACCCTATTCGGTCCCCGGTTCCGACGGCGTGTCGGAACACTCGTCCCTCACGGGGAGGGCGGAACTCTCGCGCTGTTACAGGTAGGCAAATCCCGGTTCGATGATTCTGGGATCTAATCCGACCGATGTGAGCCGCCCAGCAAGCTCATCGGCCTTGCCATCCTCCCCGCGCTTTCCGCTTCGGTATCTTCGGTATCAAAATGAATTTTCGGTATCTTGACGTGGAATATCTAGCCGGAGCTACGAGCGTGAATCGATTCTCAGTTGTGGGCTTCATCCGCGCGCTGGAGCGCGACGCTTTCGCCTCGGATCTTCCGTAAAAAACCGTGAACTCATCCCGATTGCGTGTTCGGCGGCGGCGAGCGCGCGCTCGCGGATCGTGGCCGGATCGAAGTCTCGGACCACCAGAACACCGCCCGGTGCCAACACACGGTGACATTCCGTGAGCACCCGATCGATGTCGGGGATATGGTGTAGCGCATCGACGATCAGGATGGCATCAAAGATCTCATCGACGACGGGGAGCGCCGTCGCGCTCGCTTGGACCCCGACGGACGGTTTTGAGACGAGTTCAAGCATACCCGCCGAGGCATCGATGACTACACCTGTTTCGGGTGCAAGCGCTTGAATCGCTCGACAGGTCCCACCGCCGATATCGGCGATCCGATCGATCGGCCGTGTCGCGATCGCCAGTCCCTGTCCTAACGGTTCCGGATCAGCCCCGGGCATGGCAAGTCGGTAGAGCCGGGCAACACGATCGAAAAACCACAGATCGCCGTCGGCCATATCGAATGTACGACTGCCACCGATAAGAAGAATCCTGTCTCGATCGGAGGCGACAGGTTCCTGAGGTTTCGCCCAGTATGTCTGGTGTGGAGTACTCCGTCCTCGGCGGCCCCGATGCGGGGCCGACCCTGCGACTCGATCACCGGAACTTCAGCTATGCCGGCAAGTTCGTGATGTCGAACACGGGGAAGGCTGTTGCGTGTGAGGACGATGCGATCATCGCGGCGGCGGCATTCAATCGGGATCGCACAGACGACGGTGTCGTCTGGTTGCGATACATCACCGTCCGTGCCGATCGTCGTGGTGAGGGGATCGGTGCCCGACTGGCGGCGTTTCTCTGCGACCAGCTTGATGCTATCGCGGATCGATTCCGCATCGCGGTGAACAATCCGTTCGCTTACGAGGCGATGTACAAGGCAGGATTTAATTATACGGGCGAACGGACCGGGATCGCCGAGGTAGTGCTGGAATACCCTGCCGATCCAACGCCGACTGCCTATCGGGAGGGATTGACGCTCTTTACTGATCGGGAGGGACTGGACCAGACCGAACGGGCGTTCATCCACCGCAAACGTGAGCGCGGCCCGCCCGATCGGATCGAGCCACCGTGAACGTAGCTTAGGACGGGGGATTCAAACCGCCCGCAGACGTACCGGGGTCCAATGGGAAATGCTGATCTTCGCCAAATCGGGCGATTTCGATCGCTGCCGCTGGCTGATTTGGCCGGCGAAACAGTGGCTGTGGATGCCCACAACTGGCTCTATAAATACCTGACAACCACCGTGAAATTCACCGACGAGTCGGCGTACATGACCGCCGATGGCGAGGAGGTCGCGAATTTGATCGGCATCGTCCAAGGACTGCCGAAGTTTCTCGAACACGATATCACGCCGGTGTTCGTCTTCGACGGCGTCCCGACCGATCTGAAAGCGGAAGAAATCGAGGACCGACGGGAAGCCCGCGAGCAAGCCCAAGCACAGCTCGAAGACGCGCGGGAGCGAGGCGATGCTATCGAGATCGCCCGGCTTGAATCGCGAACCCAGCGACTCACGGACGTCATCCACGAGACGACCCGTGGCCTCCTCGATCGGCTTGATATCCCCGTCGTCGAAGCACCGGCTGAGGGGGAGGCCCAGGCGGCGTATATGGCCCGCCACGACGACGCCATCGATTTCGCTGGCAGTGACGATTACGATACCCTGCTGTTTGGAGCCCCACTGACGCTTCGCCAGCTCACGAGTTCGGGGGATCCGGAGGTGATGGATCTCGCGGCGACCTTGGAGGCTCATGACATCACCTGGGAACAGCTCGTCGATATCGGCATTCTCTGTGGGACTGATTTCAATGACGGCGTCTCCGGCATCGGCCCGAAGACCGCTCTCGATCTGATCGATGAACACGGCGATCTCTGGACTGTCCTGGAGGCCGAAGGCGCACATATCGAGCACGCCGAACAGGTCCGTGAGCTGTTCTTGCAGCCAACGGTCGCCGACGAGTACACGATCGATCTCAGTATTACTCCGGATTTGGATGCGGCCCGGACGTATGTCACCGATGAGTGGGGCGTCGCCGCCGAGGAAGTCGAACGAGGGTTCGAGCGGATCGAGGACGCGACCACCCAGACCGGCCTCGATCAATTCACCTGATGGACGAATGACAGTCAGATGTGGGTTTGCCATCGGGGATTCCCCGGATGTCGGGGAGTGTCGGAGGGTTTTACCTCGCGGCCAGGCGAACGTCAACCTGTATGACTGATAGCGAAGACTACCGGATCGAATCGGATAGTTTGGGGGACATCGAAGTCCCCACCGATGCTTACTGGGGCGCCCAGACCCAGCGTGCGGTCGAGAACTTCCCGATCAGCGATGCGACCTTTGGGCGTCGGTTCATCCGTGCACTCGGGATCGTCAAGAAGGCCGCCGCACAGGCGAACCGCGATCTTGAGTTGATCCCCGACGGGACGGCTGAGGCTATCATTGAGGCCGCCGATGAAGTCATCGCCGGCAATCACGACGATCAGTTCCCCGTCGACATCTATCAGACTGGCTCGGGCACCTCAACGAACATGAACGCCAACGAAGTCATCGCCAACCGAGCTACGGAGATCATCGGTGAGCCGATCGGATCGAAAGCGATCCATCCCAACGACGATGTCAACTACGGCCAATCATCGAACGACGTCATTCCGACGGCGATGCACATCGCGGCCGCAGAGGCCCTTGAGGGTGACGTCCGGCCGGCGCTGGAGACGCTTCGGGATGTCTTAGCCGAGAAGGAAGAGGAGTTCGATGATGTCGTCAAGACCGGTCGCACGCATCTCCAGGATGCGACTCCGATCAGGCTTGGCCAGGAATTTTCGGGCTATCGAGCGCAAATCGAGAAGGGGATCGAACGGGTCGATGCCGTCCGATCCCACGTCCGGGAACTCGCTCTGGGTGGCACGGCCGTCGGGACCGGGCTCAATACCCATCCGGAGTTCCCGTCTCGTGCGGCCGAGTACATCTCGGCGGAGACCGACATCGAATTCCGCGAGGCTGACAACCACTTCGAGGCACAAGCCGCTCACGACGCCATGGCCGAGGCCCACGGCGCGCTGAAGGTGGTTGCGGGCTCGATGAACAAGATCGCGAACGACCTCCGATTGCTCGCCTCGGGACCCCGCAACGGCCTGGGTGAGATCACCCAACCCGAAAACCAGCCCGGCTCCTCGATCATGCCCGGGAAGATCAATCCGGTCGTCGCCGAGGCCATCAATCAGGTTCACAAACAGGTGATCGGCAACGACGCGACCATCGAGTACGGCGCCGCCGAAGGGCAACTCGATCTCAACCTGTACAAGCCGGTGTTGGCCCACGACTTCCTCGAATCGGCACAGCTCGTCGCCAACGGCGCCGAAACCTTCGCTGAAATGTTCGTCGGGAAACTCGAGGCCAACCGAGAGGTCTGTGCCGAACAGGTCGAGCGGAGCATGGCGCTGGCGACCGCATTGAACCCACAGATCGGCTACGACAAGGCATCCGAGGTGGCCAAGGAGGCCTTGGCCGAGAACAAAAACATCCGGGAGGTCGTCGTCGAGAAGGGCTATCTCACTCCCGAGGAAGCCGATGAAATCCTCGATCCCGTCAAGATGACCGAACGGACCATCCTCGGCGACTGACCGGACGACCTGCTGGATCGATCGTCCGCCCCTCTTTTTACACTTCCTCCGTTCGTGGGCCTGGGATCGAACTCCGGGCGGGGAGCCAGTGCATCCACACGGTCAGCCCGAGCATCGCCACGGCGATCACCAGCAACACCGGTTCGGTGCGGTAGATCCCGAAGAGTCCGATCAACAGGAGGAAATAGAGGTGAAACAACAACCCGACGATCAGGATCGGTCCGGTGAGCGGCATCGGGTGTCGCCGTGGTTTCTCCCGCCCGAGAACCCACAGCGCAACGAGGACGATCCCCACGAATACCAGGACCTCCCAGATGAGCCCGCTGGCTTTGATCAGATCGATATACAGCTCGAGACCCACCAACAATCCGATCACCGAGGCGATGAGTGTCCCGCCTGATTGCAGCAGTCGATTCGCCGTGATCGATCGTAACAGGAGGTACGATCCCGTAAACAGCATGGCGACCAGATACCAGGCTACGAAGTTGCCAAGCGGAACGCCGAACCAGACGCCACCGGTCTGCCACTCCCAGAACGGGATCCGGATCGCGACCGCATCGATCGCGATGTCGATGTGGAGGGCATACAACGCGGTAAAAAACGGGAGCTGGCTGGCGCTGAGGTCGAGATGATCCCCCATCTTGATAGCGGCATAGATGATCGCCGCCCAGGCTAACGCGATGGCGATCGGCACATCGAGGAGGGCCACGACGAACCGATCCGTCGCATAGACATAGGCCTCAAAGGCGATGATCGAGCCTTGTTCGAGGAGGAATCCATAGATCAGGGCCGTTCCGAGCAACGTCAACTCATCGGCGTCGCCATCGGCATGGAGAAAACAGAGTGCCACGGCAAAGGTAGCTATCGCCGTCGTGGCCGGATATATGAGATCGAGACCTGCCATTGGTGTGGCTTTAAGACTGCACCGCGATGGGCCTTTCCGTTCCGTTCGCCAACATGTTCGCCGATTTCCACGTCCATAGCGAACGTCCCCCGTTCCGTTCTTGAGCGAGTCGGTCGACGCGGTACTCTCGTCTTTCGTTGGTATGACGATGTTCGCCTCCGGATCTCGACTGGACGGTTTTTTATTCATCCATCACCCACACCGAGACGATGACCGCGTCCGAGCACGGTTATGAACACGATTACGAGGATCTGGGGCTGACCGCGGGGCTCGAGATCCACCAGCAGCTCGATACCGACACCAAACTCTTCTGTGCCTGTCCGACTGAACTCCGGGATCCCGAAGACAGCATTCGATCGTTCAGACGGTATCTCCATCCGACGCGAAGCGAACTCGGCGAGATCGACGAGGCGGCCCTTGAGGAGAGCAAGGTCGACCGCGAGTTCGAGTATCTCGCGTTCGATACCACCTGTCTCGTCGAAGAGGACGACGAACCTCCCCATCGGCTGAATGAACAAGCCATCGAGGTCACCCTCCAGATCGCCCAACTTCTGGATATGAGTGTCGTCGATCAGGTCCAGGTGATGCGCAAGATCGTCATCGATGGGTCGAACACTTCGGGCTTTCAGCGATCGGCGTTGGTCGCCCGCAACGGTGTGATCGAGACCGACGACGGCCCGGTTTCGATCGATGACCTGATGCTCGAGGAGGAGAGCGCAAAGCGCGTCGCCGAAACCGACGAGGGCGTGCGCTATGGCCTCGATCGACTGGGGATTCCACTGGTCGAGATCGGAACCGGGCCGGATATCACGACCCCCGAACAGGCCCGTGAAGCCGCCGAACGGATCGGGATGTTGCTCCGGTCGACCGGTCAGGTCAAACGCGGACTGGGTACCATCCGCCAGGACGTCAACATCTCGATCGAAGACGGTGCCCGTGTCGAACTCAAAGGCGTCCAGAGCCTGGATGACATTGACGATATCGTCCGTAACGAAGTCCATCGCCAGGTCAGACTGCTCGAGATCGCCACGGAACTCGCCGATCGGGGCGCGTCGGTCGGTGATCCGATCGATGTCTCCGACGTATTCGCGGAGACCGACAGCGGCGTGATCGGCGGCGCACTCGCCGACGGTGGGACTGTCATGGCAGTACCGTTGTACGGGTTCGATGGCCTCGTCGGCGCGGAGATCCAACCTGACCGCCGCCTCGGGACCGAGTTCTCCGATCATGCCAAACGCCACGGCGCTGGGGGCATTTTCCATACCGACGAACTCCCAGCCTATGGCGTCACCGAGGCCGAAGTTACTGCATTGTATGATGCAGTCGCCGCCAGCGATGAGGACGCCGTCGCGATCGTTGCCGCACCCCCGGAGATCGCCGAGACGAGCATCGAGGCGGTCGCCGAGCGCGCCGAGGCCGCAATCAACGGTGTCCCCGAGGAAACTCGGGATGCCAACGACGACGGGACGACCCGATACCTTCGCCCGCTGCCGGGAGCCGCCCGGATGTATCCGGAGACGGATGTCCCGCCAGTCGAGCCCACGATCAGAGATATCGAGGAACCGGAACTGCTGACCGAGAAAGTCGACCGGTATCAGTCCGAGTACGGCCTCGACGCCGGACTCGCCGAGCAGGTGGCGTACAGCGAGCGTATGCCGCTGTTCGAGGAGGCCGTCGAGATGGGCGTGGATGCGACGTTGGCCGCTCAAACCGTCGAGAGTACGATTACGGAGCTCCGCCGTGACGATGTTCCGATCGAACAGCTCACCGACGACCACTTCCGGGGGACGTTCGAACTGCTTGCGGCCGGCGACCTCGCTCAGGAAGGTGTCCCCGAACTCTTCGAGGCATTGGCCGAGAATCCCGACTGGACGCCGGCTGAAGCCGCCGAAGCCGAAGGGCTGGGCAGCGCCGGCGAGGACGAGGTCCGGGAGGCGGTCGTCGAGGTCGTTGAACGCAACGCCGACCAGGTCGAGGCCGAGGGAATGGGTGCCTTCTCCGCGCTCATGGGCGAGTGTATGGGCGCATTGCGGGGCAAGGCCGAGGGGGACCTCGTGAGCGAGGTGCTCCGCGAGGAGATCCAAAAGCGCGCTTAAGCGTCTTTCTCGTCGGTGGTGTTGTCGATTCGTTGGGCGGCCCGTCGCAGGATACCCGTGAGCGTGACCGCCTCCCGTCCAGTTGGATGGGCACGACCCATCAATCGCCGGAGCATTCGGCCGGCCTTCGCCCGTTTTTCCGCTGGATGGTTGATCGCTGCGAGGAATTCCCCGAAGGTGGCATAGAGCCGTTCGAGCTGTGCCTCCTCGGCGCGGCTATGGCGATCCTCCGGGTGTTGGGTCTCCTCGAGTAACAGCGACCGAAGTTCGTACAGCGTGATCGTGGCTGCCTGCCCGAGGTTCAAGACGGGATATGAATCGGCGGCGGGGATCGAACAGCATCGATCGAGCCGGGCGAGTTCGTCGTTGGACAGCCCGACCCGTTCGCGGCCGAAGACCAACGCGGTATCGGCCGTAACCGATGCCAGCTCGGTGGCAAGCTCCGCCGGTGTCACGACCGGGTACCGGACATGCTTCCGGTCATCCTCGTTTGGATAGGCGGTAAAGCCGACCGTGTAGTACTGCTCAACAAGCGTATCGAAGGTGATTTCACGCCGGTTTGGAAGGATGTCCTTCCGGGCCTGGCCCGCCAGCCCGAAGGCCTCGCCGTCGGGATCCAGAGGTGGTGGGTCCACCAACAGCAACTCCTCACATCCGAAGTTCTTCATCGCCCGGGCGATCGTCCCGATATTGCCCGGTGTCTCGGCATCGACGATCGCGACTGCGATCTCGCTCATCGGCGTGGATACTCGGCGTCGAGATCGAGTTCCTCGGGATCGAAATCAACCGGTGTCGACTCGCCATCGGCATCATCGCCCGTGTCCGCATCCTCATCGAACTGTCGAAGATCGAGCCGAACCGCCTCCCCCTCTTCCGGTTCGATATCGACGGATGGGAACTCCGGGGCCGGCGGTGTCCGGATGTCCCCTGGATCGATATCGACGTATTCGAGTCCGCCATATTCCGGCGGTGCGCGACCGCCATCGGCGAACCACTCGTGGAACTCGTCCTGCAGTTCCGGCTCGCCGCGATAAGCCTCACCTCCTTCCTCGCGATACCAGTAGAGGAATTCGGGTTCGTGTTCCGCACAGAGTAACACCTCCGACAGCGGCTCGCCGTAGACGACCTCCGGAACATTACACCGATCGCGGTGTGTTTCGCCGTGGATCAGCCAGCAGGCATCACAGGGTTCCCGGACCAACACCATCAGTCGCTGAATCCGATCCCTGGTATCCGGGGGCATCTCATCGAGCGGTCGCATGGTCCCGTCCTCGGCAAAGACGTCCGACTCGTCGAAGCGCCATCCCCGGAGCCCGATACTGATCTTCGCCATATGGATTCCTTCGTCGGGTGCGCATAAAAGCACCCTGTCATGGCGGCTAGAGCGTCGGCAAACCGAACGGTTATGTCAACGGACTGATGATGACGAGGCATGCGAACGGTCGACGCAGCCGGCCTGAAGATCGGCGATCAGCACCCCCCACGGATCATGGGCGTGCTGAACGTCAGCTCGGAGTCCCCGTACAAACCGAGCGTGTACAACGACCCTGGGGAGGCGGCGGCCTACGTCGATGAGGAACTCATCGGTGAAGGCGCCGACATTGTCGATATCGGTCTCGAATCGGCGAACAAACGCTTCGAGGTGCTCTCGGCGGATCAGGAGCTCGAACGGCTGGACACCGCCATCGAGACGATCGAGAGCGTCAGCGGGGAGGCGGTCTATTCGATCGAGACTCGCTATCACGAGGTCGCCGAGGCCGCACTCGCCCGTGGCTTCGACATCGTCAACGATATCTGTGGGTTCGCCGATCCCGAGATGCCTCGGATCTGTCGGGACCACGACGCCGCCGTCGTCAAGATGGCCAGCCCACCCGATTTAGAACGCCCCGGCGCGATCGAGGACGTCGATGACATTTACGCGGCCCTCAAGCGCGAGGGTCTGACCGAGAAGACGATCATCGATCCGGCGTTCGGCGGCTGGAGTGAGGCCAAAACGCTCGCCGATGACCGGGAGACGTTTCACCGGCTCCGGGAGTTCCGTGGCCTCGGCCAGCCGATCCTCGTTTCGATCAACCGCAAGAACTTCCTCCGGGAGCTGGCCGGCCGGAGCACCGAGGAGGCACTGCCGGTCAGCCTCGCGGCCACCGCGATGGCAATCGAGCGGGGGGCCCATGTGATCCGGACCCACGATGTGGCCGAGACCAGGGACGCCGCGATCATCGGTGACGTCTTTACACCCGAACGCGTCCGTACGCCAACCGTCGAGGAATTGGATGTGCGCACCGCAAGGGAAGCCGGGCGTCACTTGGATCGGCTGCATGTCGACCGCGATCTGGCCGCCGGGAGTGCGAGCAAAGCCTTCGTTGTCTCCGGCATCGAGCGTACCGAACAGTTGGTTTCGATCGCGAGCGATGCGGGAGCGGCGGTCGGCCGGGGCGATACACCGACCGAGGCGTCGGTCTATCTCGCCGGGACGTATCGGACGCTCGAAACGGCAAGGGACGCACTCGCCGACGCGGGCTTTGAGACCGTCGCCGGCGCGATCGTGGACGGGCTCTCGGACGACTTGTGACCACAGCCATGGACTATCAGACTTGGGAACCCGTCTACGAGGCTATCTTGGCCGATTTCGGGTTGGATCGGACCGCCGACGAGCGAGCGCGGGACATCCTCGCGGAGTACGCCGAACCCACGGCCGAGACGGTGCTCCCAGCCTTCGAGGGGGAGACGGTCGCCATCGCCGGGGCGGGGCCGACTCTGTGCGAAGAGCGCGAGATGGCTGCCGACGCGGATGTCGTCGTCGCGGCCTCGACGGCCGCGGATGTCCTCACCGAAGCGGATATCACGGTCGATCTGCTGGTCACCGATCTTGATAAGAACGCCGAGACAGCCCGCCGATTTACCCAGTTGGGCCGACCCGTCGCGATCCACGCCCACGGCGACAACATTCCCAAACTCAGAGCCGTCATGCCCCAGTGTGATCCGGCCGCAGTCATTGCGACGACACAGGCCGAACCCGTCGATAGCGTCGTGAACTACGGCGGATTCACCGACGGTGACCGTGGTGCCTTCCTCGCCGATCACTTCGAGGCGGCGACCCTTCGATTCCCCGGCTGGTCGTTCGACGATCCCACCGTCGATGCCATGAAACACCGGAAGCTCCAGTGGGCCGAGCGGCTTCTCTACTGGCTCGAACGGCGCCGTGGAGACCGCTTTCCGATCCTTGATGGACGCCGTAACGATCTCGATATGACCGCCGACGGACGACCGGAGCCGCCGGACCGGTAGGTTAACAAGAATTCAACGACCTGACAGGATATGCCCCTCTTTTGGCACCGCCGTGATCTCCGTCTGCCTGACAACCGAGGATTGGCCCGAGCCGCCGAGCAGGGCACGGTGGTCCCAGTGTTCGTCTTCGATCCGAACGTCCTTAAGCATGCGAGCCCGCCCCGGGTGGCGTTCATGCTCGATGCACTTGAGGCAGTCCGGGCCGCATACCGCCAGCGCGGGAGCGATCTCCTGACGGTCCGGGGACGGCCAGCGGAGCAGCTCCCGCTGCTGGCTGCTACGCACGATGTTGATACGGTCATTTACAATGCGGACTACTCGGGGCTCGCGAGAACGCGGGATGCAGCCGTCGACGACGCCCTCGACACCGCCGGTATCGAGACCGAGCGCGTCCAGGATCAACTCATGCATGCACCCGGCTCGATCACCACCAACGCGGGAGATCACTACTCGGTCTTTTCCTATTTCTGGCGGAAGTGGCGTGAGCGGCCAAAATCCGATCCGGTAGCCACGCCCTCAGCTGTGGCTCTGGCCGATTGTTCGGGGTCATCCCTACCGACCCAGGGGGAGCTTGGGTTCGATGACCTCGACGCAACCATTCCCCCGGCCGGAACCGAGGCCGCCCGGGATCGACTGGAGACGTTCTGTACGGATTCGATCTATCAGTATATGGATCGGCGCGATGCACCGGCCGCCGACGGTACCTCGCGGCTCTCCGCCCATCTAAAATGGGGGACCATCGGCATCAGAGAGGTGTACGAACGGACGGTCGCCGCGATGGCGGCCGCGCCGGATGAAACAGCCGAGGGGTCGGTCGAGGAATTTCAATCCCAGCTTGCCTGGCGGGAGTTTTACACTCATGTCCTCCGGTATAACCCTTCGGTGGTCACCGAGAATTTCAAGACCTACGAGCAACCGATCCAGTGGCGCGAAGATCCCGACGCGCTCGCGGCCTGGCGGGCGGGCGAGACGGGTTTCCCGATCGTCGACGCGGGAATGCGCCAGCTCCGCGAGGAGGCGTGGATGCACAACCGAGTACGGATGATCGTTGCCTCCTTTCTCACGAAGGATCTGTTGCTCGATTGGCGGGTCGGGTACGACTGGTTCCGGGAGCGATTGGTCGATCACGATACCGCAAACGACAACGGCGGGTGGCAGTGGGCCGCCTCGACCGGGACCGATGCCCAACCTTACTTCCGGATCTTCAACCCGATGACCCAGGGTGAGCGGTACGATCCCGACGCCGAGTATATCAAACGGTACGTCCCTGAACTGGAGGATGTTCCGGTGGAGGCGATCCACGAGTGGCCGGAACTCAGCGTCGAACGCCGCGACGAGCTCGCCCCGGAGTATGCCGCGCCGATCGTCGACCACGCTGATCGACGCGAGGCGGCCCTGGCGATGTTCGAAGCCGCCCGTGGTGACGGGTAGTCGACAGGTTCGGCTGCCTCCAGGTTTTAAATCAGTTATTACTCACAATAGCAACCCGATAAATCTGGATTACTGCACGCGATCTGTGTTTCATGAGCATGCCGAATCACATACATTTAACAGCTTTGCAGAGTATCAGTAGAATGGAGGTTCAAACCATGCCCGAGCATTCCAACGCCGAACTACCACCGCTTCCGTATGACTACGACGCTCTCGAACCACATATCTCCGAACAGGTACTGACCTGGCATCACGACACCCACCACCAGGGGTACGTTAACGGCCTCAACAGTGCCGAAGAGACCCTCGCCGAGGCCCGGGCGGAGGGTGACTTCAGCGGCTCGGCGGCTGCGATGCAGTCGGTGAGTCACAACGGCTGTGGTCACTACCTCCATCATCTCTTCTGGCGGAACATGTCGCCCGATGGTGGCGGCGAACCGGAGGGCGAGCTCCGTGACCGCATCGAGGAGGACTTCGGGTCCTACGAGGGCTGGAAAGGCGAATTCGAGGCTGCCGCCGGCGCGGCCAGCGGCTGGGCACTGCTCGTTTACGACCCGGTCGCCAAGCAGCTGCGCAACTTGCCCGTCGACAAGCACAACGACGGCGCGCTCTGGGGCTCACACCCGATCCTGGCGTGTGACGTCTGGGAGCACTCCTACTACTACGACTACGGCCCCGACCGCGGCAGCTTCATCGACGCCTTCTTCGAGGTCGTCGACTGGGACGTCGTTGCCGACGAGTATCAGACGGCCGTCGGCCACTTCGAGTAAGCCGAGTCAGCCGTCGCTGAATTCGTTCACCCACGTCATTTTTCCGGTTCGACCGCTGAAAGCCGTCGGTAACCCCGACGCGGTAGCACATCGTTCTCGATGATAGACGTTTAACCGTCCCACACAAAGGGGGAGGTATGCCCGTCGCCAAATCGGAATTCGACGAGCTCCACCCGTGTGAATTCTACACACCCGAGGAGCTGTTCGATCCCGAGAAGCTGTATACAGTCCCGGAGATCGGTCGACTGCTACAGGAACTCGAGCCCGATGCCGAGCTGGACCCAGAGACCGAATCGGTGCTGATCGACTGGACGATCCCGTGGATCATCAACAACGCCGAGTCGCTGGTCGTCGCGAACCCACGATCGGACACCGAGCCCGGTTACTACGGATTGCGCACGGGCGCCTCGATCGATCAATGACGTATCTGATCGTCGGCGGTGATCGCGTCGACGCGGGGAAAACGACGTTCAGTGTCGGGCTTATCGCCCGGCTGGGGGCGACCGGCTTCAAACCCCGTGCGGGTAACGACTACTGGTTCGATCACGACGACTACCGGGCGGCCGTCGATGCTGGCCGGCTCTACGGCAAGGATGCCCGGCGACTGGCCGAGGCAAGCGAGACCGATGTGGCCCCGGAGACGGTCAACCCGATCCACCGCCTCTGGCGACCGGCACCGGATGGAGATCGATTTATCGGCGATACCAACCGATCCTTCGTGCTGGATCGGGTCGGCGAGACGTTCATCTGCAACGCCAACGCGGACATTCCGGAAAGTGCCCGCCAGGGACTCCTACTGAGCGACGCCCCACAGGTCGACAGTGTCGAGGAGTTGAACCGCTATATGCAGGACCGATATCTCCCCCACCTCCAGGCCCTCGCCGATCGGATCGATCGGACCGAGTCGGCGGTCGTCGAATCCTACGGCGATATCGCCCGCCCGCTCCAGGGACTGAACGTCCGAGCCGTGGCGGTGGTTGAACCCCAGCGGGTCAGATTCTACGGGGGCGATCGGTATCTCAACGCCTGTGCGGTGACGACTGGGAGCCCTCAAGACGGCCAACTCGAGGAACGGGTCAGAGACGTCACCGACATGCTCGAACCCGTCGCTTCGATGCCCCTCCCGGCGCTTCCGAAACCAGTACGGGAGGATCCCGAGCGGATCGCCGAGGCGTACGGTGACGCGTACGATCGGCTCATGGCCGTCGGCAATCGGTAACCGTCAGTCAGGATATCTCTCCCGTCTCGTCCCAGTCGCGGTTCTCATACATTCATATGGATTCGCATCGGTCATCCACCCATGCAAGTCGAGGTGCTCGAATCGACCGCGAATCCAGAAGAACTGGCCTGTCGGGCCGCTCGTGGGGATTATTCGGCCGATTGGGTCGGCAAGGAGAACGATTTCGCGACCGTCATGGAACCGGTCGAGGGCGAGACGCTTGAGGAAAAAAAACACACGCTGATCGATCACTTGATGCGATCGGGTCATTGGGGCCCGTTCGAACATCCGACCGCGACGTTTGCCGTTCGGGGGGTTAGCCGGACGTGCATGGCCCAGCTCACCAGACATCGCCATGCCTCCTTCGATGTCATGTCCCTGCGATATGTGGACCTCTCGGGGGAGGACCCCTTGGACGAACGCTTTGCCTACCCACCCTCCTTCGAAGAGGAGGAGGCGATCTCCCGGGAGGGTGTCGAGGAGATCGAGATGGACCCCGAGGATCGAATCGAACTCGCCGATGAGGTGTATGCGGCCTGTATGGATGCCTACGAGGACCTTGTCGAGGCCGGTGTTCCAAAGGAAGACGCCCGGATGTTGTTGCCCCTCGGCACGAAAGTGAACCTCACCTTCAGCATGAATGCCCGTTCGATCATGCATCTGCTTGATATGCGACTCAAAGCCGATGCTCAGTGGGAGATCCGTGAACTCTCCCGTCGGATCCTCGAGGAATGCAAGACGTGGATGCCATACACCTTCGAGCGGTACGAGGAACAACACCCATTCAAACTCGCGCCGTAGGACCACACGAGCCGTGTCGATGTTACAGTGAGAGCCATTCTCCATTCCCGGATTGAAGTAGTAACAGCGTCGCAATACCTTTCTGATCGCCTCTCCTGGCTTGTACCAATGGCTCGGCTCGGGAGGGTTGTCACAACCCTTCTCGTCTTGTTGCTCGCCGTGGGCGCCGGAACCGGCGCGAGTGTCGGCGCCGCCCCCAGTCTATTCGCTGTCGGGGAGCAATTCGATCGGGTCCAGTTTCGGATCACCATCGCGGAAAACGCCTCGGCAGAGTGGACCTTCCACTACGAGCGCGTTCTCGAAAACGACACCGAGACCGAAAATTTCCGCGAGTTCGCCGACCGGTTCAACGCCGAAGAGACCGATCTCTACGCGGACTTCAAAACACAGGCTCGGGCGTTAGCTCAGGATGGTGGTGAGGTCACCGGACGCAATATGACGGCCAGGAATTTCTCGAAACGCGCCACCATCAATCCGGGACTGGGTAACGATATCGGTATCGTCGAGATGTCGTTTCGATGGACGGCATTCGCCGAACGGCAGGGTGAAACGCTCGTCGTGGCCGATATCTTCGAAGGGGGGCTGTACATCGATTCCGGCCAGTCACTCGTATTCATGACGGAACCCGGCCTCCAGTTTCGGGCCGTCGAACCGCGCGATTCGGCAATCCTCTCGGGGGATAGTTTGAGCGAGAGTGAATCGGTTACCTGGCAGGGCGAGTTGCGATTCTCCGATAAGCACCCACGGGTCGTCGCCGGTCCGGAAACCCCAACCGACACCCCGACACCAACGGACGCCTCGGCTGCTACGTCTCCCTCAGTGTCAACGGGAACATCGACACCCGCAGCGTCGCCGACGCCGGAGACACCGGTGAACGCGACGGGCCCCACCAATTCCGGGAGGCTGCCGTGGTATTTGCTGATCGGGATCGGACTGCTGGCGGCGCTCGCCACGATCGGACTCTGGCGCTACACCGACACGTTCGGTGGGGATGATAGATCCGTGGTGAACGGATCCAACGACAATCCGGGCGGTGGATCCGCCGCCTCGATAGATCAGGGATCAGAAGACGGTAATACCGTTACAGCCTCTGGTGAACCCGCCGTCCCGGATGCGGAGCTGCTGACCGACGAGGACCGAGTCCGCCAGCTCCTCCGCGAACACGGCGGTCGGATGCGTCAGTCTCAGATCGTCGAGGAAACCGGTTGGTCGAAATCCAAGGTCAGCATGTTGCTGTCCGAAATGGAGGACGGCGAGACGATCAACAAATTGCGAATCGGCCGGGAGAACATCATCACCCTCCCTGGACACGAGCCCGAGGCGATGAACTCACCGTATGAGGAGATCGGCAGCGATACCTCCACGGGTGAATGATCCACCCGGCAGCCGATACAACGACCGTTCTTGATGAACTCAGGGATGCCATTGGCGGCGATTCCAAAACGGTTAAACGCGTTTCCAAGATAGGATCAGATGCGCTCCGTTGGTGTAGTCCGGCCAATCATCTTGCCCTCTCGAGGCAAGGACCTGGGTTCAAATCCCGGACGGAGCATTCATCCCATTGCCTTCTTGCGGTTATCGGTGTGGCAGGAAGTGATCGCAAATGCCACCTCAGGGCAACTACGAAAGTCGTATCGTCCAATCGCCACGCTGTCTGTCGATTTCATCCTTTTGCCCGGCATGTCGATTAGCCGGATTCCATCCCCTCATAGCTACAGATCACCTGCCAATTTTCGCGAACAAGGATGGTCAAAGGCGGTGGCTCTCTTCCGAAATCAGTGCTACCCGTTGGCTCTGGAATAGTAACAGATGATCCCACTTGACGAAATTACAGTTGTGAGCGGACCGAGTGAACAGATGCTTAATCAGCGCCAGGTCGTTGACTACCGAACAGAACGCGAAAATTGCCTCAATTGGTTACTTACATTGGGTAAGAATCCGGAGCGTGCTGAAGGATACGCGTTCCAAACGGTGAAAGCACGTGCGAATCGAATGGATATGTTTTACCGATGGGTCTGGAAGCAAGAAGAGAGCTACGTGGCGAATATTAAACACCATCATGCCGAAGAATATCTACGTCATCTCGCATCGAAAGACACCAGTAATGCTGACAAAGCTAACCACCTGAAGGCGGTCAAAATGCTCTTCAAATGGCGGCATCACGAACACGGTTTGGATCACTGGAGTCCCTCAATGTCTTTCTATCGTGACGATAGTGCTTCCCAACCTCGAGATTTCCTTACTCAGGAGGAACGGAGTAAAATTCGGGAAGCCGCGCTTCAGTATGGAAGTATCCCTGCATATAACGATCTCACACCTGAACAACGCGATCGATGGAAAACATATCTCGCACAGCGGTTCGGCAAAACGAAAAACGAAATTGAGCCTTCCGATTGGGAGCGCGCGAATGGCTGGAAAATCCCATCGCTTGTATCGGTGAGTTTAGATTGCGGTCTTCGTCCAATCGAAGTTGAACGAGCCCGTACTCACTGGTGTGATATTGAGAACCGAGTTCTTCGAATTCCAGAGGACGAGAGTTCTAAGAATCGAGAGAATTGGGTCGTAAGCATTCATCAACGGACGGCCCAGATGCTTGAACGGTGGCTCGATGAACGGGAAACCTATGATCGCTATAACGAAATGGATCATCTATGGCTTACTCGTAAGGATAATCCGTACAGTTCGCGGTCGTTAAGTTATCTTCTTGAACGGCTCTGTGAGATAGCCGATATTAGTACCGATAACAGGCAATTGAGTTGGTACGCGATTCGTCACTCAGTCGGGACCTACATGACCCGAGAAGAAGGACTTGCCGCCGCTCAAGCGCAATTGAGGCATAAATCAGAACAAACCACCATGAAGTATGATCAAGTCCCAGTCGAAGATCGAAGAGATGCATTAGATCGAATGGGCTGATTGATTAGGATTCTGATATTTCTTACTGAAAGAGATCCATGGCTGAAGCTCTTTCCATCCAAAAACGGGGGGCGGGATACAATTGGTCTCACTGTCTCTATTTCCCATTCAATCGGAACTGTAACTGATCGTACGTAACTGAAATCAGTAATCTCAGTAGC
>JBDGPX010000076.1:0-18444 GCA_042219475.1 Halobacteriales archaeon | reverse complement strand
GTGACGACTGGCGAAGACAAGGGCGGAAATCCCTTGTGGGGGGAAGTCCATGACTGCAGTCATGGGTCACCTGACGAAGTCCATATACACCCCACAGTTATACACCCCATAGTCATCGATTGTTCTATGCGTCATCTTTCCTCCAACCTTCTCGTCATCCTCTGTGTATTTTTGGTTCTCACGAGCGGCGCCTTCATCGTCGATGTCTCCGAGGGACAACGCCCTGATCCCGTCCCGTTCGACGAAACGATCGACATGGGTGCAACCGCAGCAACGACGATCGAATCGTCTGCTGCCGGCTACGTATTCCCTCGGGCTCAGGTATTCTACTCACAGTATCGATATGTCGTCGGGTACTATGGTATCACTACGCTCGTCGATGACCTCCATCGTCCGGGTCATCGCCGACAGTTCGGGGACCCAATGACGATCTACGTTACCGACTACAGTGATACAGAATTTGAACTGACCACGGAAGACTATCCAACGATCAGAAACCGACCGGATACCCATACCGGGTGGGTCACCGCCGAGGACGCTTACTTCGTCATCAATAGTCAGGCACGAACACCATCGGGACCGGCTGTCATAGCCTTCAGCCAGCGGACCGATGCGGTCGCATTCACGACGACATACGGAGGAACGATCGAACGGTGGTCAACGGTCCGCCAGATGTCCTTCGACTCCTCTGCGGCATCGCGACAACGACACCGTGACACCATCCGGACCCAACACCGCTGGGCGAACCGGACTGTACAGAATGTCTCGGGACTAATCGAACGCCCCGTCGCCGTTGAGGTCCGAAAGGATGTCCCGACCCTCGCAGCCGCGATCAACCGGGCGCCACCGAACACGACGATCGTCCTGCCACCGGGACAATATCAAGGGGACATCACCATTGACAAACCGCTGACGATCGTCGGAGCTGGTGACTCAACCCTCATCCGAGGGAACGGGACGACATCGGTATTCACCATTCATTCGGACCGGGTGGCGATCAAGAACCTCAGTCTCACCGGCGTGGGCAACACCACGATCGCTGAGAACGTCTCTGTCAATCGGAGCGACTGGGATTATCGGGTCCAGATAGGATATGGATACGGGGATGCGGGTGTCGAGCTTGCCGGTTCGAACCGGTCATTCATCACCGATGTGGAGATCAGGACTCCGGCAAACGGTATCGTGGTTCGCAACACGAGGAACACGGTCATCCAGCGGGTGACCACGCAGGGAGCCGCCAACTGGGCCGATGGATTCATGGGTGTTATGATCATGGATTCCCGCGTCGTCGTACAGGACTCACACTTCATGGGGGGCCGCGATGGCGTTTATTTGCACCTGGGCGACCGGAGCGTGATTCGAAACAACCGGATGGAATCGATGCGATTCGGCGTCCATGAAATGTACACTTCGGATGTGTTGGTCGCGGGCAATACGGCACGTGACACCAACATCGGCATGGTCGTGATGACACGACCACTGGGGAATCTCCTCGTTGAGAATACCGTCACTGAGAGCCAAGCCGGGATCGTCGCCGCCGGTCAGCAGTCGTACGTCGCTCGGAATCTCCTCGTCGACAACGGGATCGGGATCGGGATCGGTACCCATCAGTCCATCTATGAACACAATATCGTCGTCGGCAATACTGTGGGCCTCCGTGCCTCAACGCTGTTGCCGACGAACCGTGTGACTACGAACGATGTCGTCGCCAACGGGGAGTACGTCTCGGCGACATTGGGGCCGCTTCGACCGTGGACTGGGAACTACTGGGCCGGGGCCCCAGGTGACGATGGCGACGGTGACGGACGGCTGGATCGCCCCTTTGTTCCTTCCGGACCGGTCGATCGTCTCGTGGACGATACGGTGGGAGGACTGACATTGGCATACTCCCCTGCAGTCATCGGATCCCGCTCGCTCCGCAACGCAATTCCAGGGCTTCGGACGACCGGCATCATCGATACGCGGCCGCGTGTCTCGCCTGTCAACCCCGATACTCTCAATCGTCTGAATATGAGCGTTGACGATCGGCAATTGAGAGGTGATCTCCCCGATGGCTGATCACGTTAGTGTTCAGGAGGATGCTGGGTCATCGAGTGCGCAAAGCGAGCTGATTCGAGTGGCGGGAATCGCCAAATCGTTCGGTCCCATCGACGTTCTTGAGAACGTCTCCTTTGACCTCGATCCAGGTACTGTCGCGGCGATCGTCGGTCCCAACGGCGCCGGCAAGACGACGCTGCTCCGGATTTTAGCAGGGCTACTGACACCGGATGCTGGCCGAGTCGTTTTCGGCTACGATGACCCGTTAATCGGCTATGTGCCTCAGCATCCACTCTTTCGCTCCGGATTTACCGTTGAGGAGACGCTCCGGTTCTATACGGAGCTGCTCGGCGAGGACACTGATATCCGACCGATACTCGAGACGGTTGGGCTCACAGGGGTCGCTGACCGTCGCGTTGAAGCGCTATCCGGGGGTATGGTTCGGTTGCTCGGGGTCGCACAGGCGTTACTCGGTGATCCGGTACTCATCGTTCTCGATGAGCCGACCGGCGACCTTGATCCACGGATGACCGACCACATCTTCGAGACGATTACAGCCCTCAAATCGACGGAGACCACGATAGTGCTAGCGACACATGATCTCGCTGGCGCCGCACGAGCGGATCAGGTGCTCGTGCTCGATCGCGGCCGGATCATGTTCTCCGGAGCTTCTTCGAGGCTGACCGCCACTACAGAAACCGAGTCCTTGCATGAGGCCTTCCTCGCGATGATCGAGGACGACGATCACCTCTCGGTTCGGGGCCCCGATATCGACACATCGATTCCCGGATCGTCATCGGCTATGACGGATGCCGATGACACGAACGAGTGTGATTGACCATGCCAGAAACGGGACCAATGGGTATCCAGCAAACGACGGCCAAGCGACTCAAGCGCTTGGGGGCGGTGATCGAACGGGAATTTCAGACGATAATCCGGACGCGCACCCTCCTGGCGATGGCGGGCGGGTTTTTCGGCCTCGTCTTCGGACTCGCCTGGACAAGCGGTGTTACGGGATATCTGCCGCTCGTCCTCGATTTGCTCACCCCCGTTGAACTGTTGATCCCCGTTCTGGTTTTTGGATTCGCCTACCGGTCCATCCTCGATGACCGCAAACGAGGGGAGCTGGATATCATCCGGACCTACCCGCTCGGTGACCGCTCGTATATCGCCGGCGTATATCTCGGTCGAGCGATCGCGGTTCTCATCGTCCTGCTCGGATCGCTGTTGCTCCCAGCGGTGCTGGTTTACTTGTTCGGCGGTGCCGGTTCGACCGTCATCGCCTCCCACAGGAGTGCCGATTCGTTTATTCTGTATCTCCGATTCGTCGTCCTCTCATCGGTGTTTGCGTTGGTCGTGATGGCGATTGCGGTGGCTGTTTCAGCGGTCGCCACCACCGCTCGATCGTCAATTGGATTGACCGTTGCCGTTCTGCTGGTGTTGGTCGTCGGGATCGATCTGGGGATCGTCGTTGGATTGGCGGCCGGCCTTGTTCCCGATACTGCGGTACAGTGGCTCCTCGCACTCAGCCCGACCAGCGCATACCGTGGATTAGTGTTTGAACTCGTGGTCGGTTCGACCGTCGGTGGTTCGGTTCCGGCGGCTCACCCGATCGCCAACGTCCTTGCGCTTGTTGGTTGGTGGATCGTGATGCTCTGGATCGCCAGCACATCGCTTTGAGAACCCCATTACCGGTTGCTCAGAGTGTGTTCCGAATCATCTATGACTGGGTCGGCCATTCTATACCGTTCCAGCTGATTCCATTGTAAAAGACACCGAGATCCGCCGGATTCGAGTCCAGGATGGACCTGTCTCAGGACTGCCACTGATCTCGGTTGCTCTGGATCAACCAGTCGGCGCCCCCTCTCGCTACATGGGCGGCGAACCCGAGACAGACAAAACCGAACAAGGCCAGCAGGACAGCTGCCCACCACAACGCCATGCTTGCCATCAACGCTGTCATCGCGGCGACGAAACTCAGAAAGCCGTTCGCAACGCCGATCGCGAAGAAGAAACGGCGACGGCGACCGGTTTCAGTGTCATCGAATCGATCGAGTATATGCGAGAGCGGCCCGCTAACTGATCGGCCCGTTGATCGATTTTGCGGCCGCTTTTTCGATCGCATTACCCACTGAATCGGGACTGATACACTTGAAATTACGTCAGTCCTCTGTCACACACGGACCGCTGATAAAGGGGCTTTCCTCGCCTGAATACTACGACACATCCCCTCCGATAGCCCGATGCTTAACATTCATGACTACGCAGGTGGTGCCTATCTGCACACCGAACTGGTGATACACAATGGCCACATCGACTACCTATCCCGTTCAATCGATCGCGCTCGATCCTGATCTACGGATCCAACATGAGGATGAGATAATCGCTGCCAGCCGGTACACTCCGGTGAGTGATGGCCCCCATCCAGCGGTTGTCATCGCGACACCGTATCGGAAGGACGATCGGATCACGTTCGGCGCCTGGGATCCATCGATCCGCTATCTCGTCTCGGCGGGCTACGCGGTCGTCGTCATGGATCTGATCGGGACGGGTGCTTCGACCGGCTGGAAGGAACCGTTCAGTGGTGATGAAGGCAAAGAGGTCGCCACGGTGATCGAGTGGATCGCCGACCAGCCGTGGTGTACCGGTGCCGTCGGTACTTTCGGCCTGTCCTATGGCGCCTGGACCCAGTATCAGGTGGCTGCGATCGATCCCGATCCATTGGAGGCAATCGCTCCCGTATCGGTCGTCCCCTCGGTATATGCCTCATCGTGGACCGGCGGCTCGTTCAATCTCCTCAAACGTGCCACCTGGCCGGTCTCGATGTATGCGAGCCAGGCGCTACCGCCGAGTCGACGCGACGAGGACGGTCGCTGGTCGGACATCTGGGAACAGCGCTTAACGCACATGGAAACCGCCGATCCATGGCTCTTCTCGTTTCTCGACCATCCGACTAAGGATGACTTCTGGCGGCGTCGGGAAGTTTCACCGACGGATATCACCGTGCCGACGTTTGCCGCCTGTGGGTATCGCGACGTCCACACCCGACCGATGGTGGAGTTCATCGAATCGATCGATGCTCCAAAGCGACTCATCATCGGTCCATGGCAACACACGATGCCAGAATGTGGTTGGATCGCCGCGATCGATTTCCGACGTCAAGCAGTCGGGTGGTTTGATCGGTATCTGAAGGACGATGATGCGGCCGATCATTCCGGGCCCACAGACCCGATAATCTACTGGACTGAGCGTGACGGGGGATGGTCGGACGCCGGACAGTGGCGGACCACCACTCAATGGCCAACCGCCGCGGATCAAGCACGCAACTACGCCCTGACACCCGACGGTCTCGTTCCAGTCATGGACTACACCGACGGCACCGTGGCGTGTGACTATGAGTACGACCACGCCGTCGGAGTCGATTCCTTGGATCGTGTTGGGAGCGTGATCAACAGGGGCATCGAAACCGGCATCGATGATGGACGTTCGCTCGTTTTCGAGACTGCACCCCTCGATGATCCGGTCGAACTGACCGGCACCGGGCAGGCGACGATCCGGATCCAGGCCACCACGCCCGATCCGATCGTCGCAGTCCGTCTCGTCGACATCGCTCCTCGAGGGCGGGCTCGGTTGGTCACGGGTGGCTATCTCCGAGCGGACCATCGAACGGGCCATCAGGATCCGACGCCGCTTGAACCGAACCGGACCTACACGGTCGAGATCCCCCTCAAACCGAAATCGCATATCTTCGAATCCGGGCATCGTCTCCGTGTCGCTGTGGCCGCCAGTGCCTTTCCGCGGACCCGACCTCCGAACCAACACGGGTCGTTCACGCTCCATTCGACGCCCGATACACCCTCGACCATCACGCTTCCTGGCCGGATCCATCAGCGTGAGCCTACCTTCGAGAACAATATCGAGATGAACCCCCCCGACGATTCGATCCCACTGACGTCGTCGTTCGTCCGATCGAGTGATGGAAGCTGGTGGACGAAACGAGCGAACACGACCGGCAGCGTCACCTTCGAAACCGAGACCGAATCGACGGTCGATCTCCCCCACGGGCCTGAGTTTACCCGAACTGAGCGCATCGAAGGCATCGCACATCCCACGGATCCGGATGCTGCCCGACTGCGAACGGAGGCAATGATGGAGCTGAACTATCCCGAACAGACGATCAACGCGGAGGCGACGGCCGACGTCACCGGGGATCACCAGTCACTTGCCACGACTGTCGTCGCCGATGGACGCACGGTGTTCGAAAAACGATGGCGACGCCACCGCCGATAATCGGTGATCACAGCGGTGATATCACAGCAAGGCATCGACAGATTTTATCCGGTCGTTGTCGATGATTCGTCCGTATGCCGCCCCTGATGAGCTCGGCCCTCCCCGAGAAAGCGGTTATGACGACCGATGGCCAGACGCTCGGTTCACTTGATCATATCACGATCGATCCACGGACAGGTCGTCTCCGGGAACTGATCGTTGAACCCGCCGATGAGACGGTTTACACCGCGTCCTTCGATGTCGATGAGGACGGTCTCCTGCGGATCCTGGCCACCTACGTCGAAGCCGGTGCGGATGACATTCTCGTTGATACGTAATCGACCATCGACCATCGACCACAGGCAAAACCGGTACCGAGTGCTGGGGGACATCATCGGTTGTTTTGGCCCCCTCCTTGACTGACATTCGTTGGCTCGGTGAAGTAATAAACCGGATGCTCTGATCGGCGCGGATACGGGTTCTATCGGATCGGAACGACTACGTACCCTCTGGCGATGTTGAACTCCAATCTGACGGTGCCGTGATACTCATATTATCGCGGTGCTTGCACGATCGATCTTGTGGCGACGGTAACCGTCACGTGAGCTATAAATTCGACGCCCCTGACGTATCACTAATCATATATTTGATGTGATAAGTGCGTATTTTCTCTTTGGATGTCGAGGCGGTTTCAGATCGATGAACTTTCCCAGATAAAGATATCAGCCGGTCAGGAGCCGAAGGTCTGTAATCTCTGAATTGTCCGTCACGAATAGATAGGGAATGAAGTCCGGAAAAATCAAGCCGGATTTATATACTATCATGTGTATATCTTCGCACATGTCACGGAATGGTCGACAGCTCAACCGACGCGATGTTTTGAAAGGGCTGGGCGTTGCTGGTGCGACTGGGTTGGCGGGCTGTGCTGGACAACTCGGTGGCGGCAGCGGTCGCGAGATTCAGCTAGGCATCTTGATGGGCGTGACCGGTGGTCTTGAGGATCTCGGCCCGCCGATCAGGGATTCGGCGCAGCTGGCGGTCACCCAGGTGAACGATGCCGATTCGGACTTCACGGTCGACAGTCAGTTCGAGGACACCGCGACCGATCCCAACACCGGTATCTCGGCTGCGGAATCGCTTGCGTCGTCCGGATATCCGATGATCGCCGGCGCCCTCTCTTCGACGGTGAGTATTCAGGTGTCGAAGAACGTCACGACACCAAACGAGATCGTCCAGTGTTCGCCGGCGAGTACCTCCCCCGCAATTACGGATCTCAACGACAACGACTTCATGTGGCGGACGACGCCGACGGACGCTCTCCAGGCACAAGTGATGGTTCAGGTGGCCCGAAACCGCATGGACGCCTCGACGACGTCCTATTTCGCACTCAACAACGACTACGGTCAAGGGCTGGCACAGGCGTACGCCAGTGCCTTCGAAGACGCCGGCGGGACCGTCTTGAACAAGGTCTCCTTCGAACCCGAGCAGTCGTCGTACACAGCACCGCTCAACGAAGCCATGCAGGACGATCCGGACGTCCTGATGATCGTCGGCTACCCCGCCAGTGGTGTGCAGATCTTCCGGGATTTCTATTCCAATTACGACGCCTCACAGACGGATATCATCGTCCCGGACGGTCTCAAATCCGAGGGACTTCCCGGCGATGTCGGTAACAACATGGCCAACGTCATGGGGACGGCACCGCTGTCGGTCGGACCCGGCCGGGACTTCTTCGAACAACAATACAAGGAGGAATACGGCGCCTCACAGACACCGTTCCGCGCTCAATCCTATGACGCAGCCGCAGTCCTGATGCTTGCCAACGCCGCCGCCGGCGAGAATGACGGTCCGGCGGTCCGGGATGAGATGCGAAACGTTGCCCAGGGAGACGGAACCGAAGTCACGCCGGAGAACCTCGTCGAAGGCCTTGAGATGGCCGCCGACGGTGAATCGATCAACTATCAGGGCGCGTCTGGATCGATCACTTTCGACGACAACGGTGATATTGCGGCTGCGACATATGAGCTGTTCGCTTACGGTGAACAGGGGCTGCACACCGTCGACCAGATCGAATATTCGGCCAATTAACGACTGATCACTGCCTTACCAGTCCTCATAGCTGCGTGACTACCCGCCCAAGAATTCCTGTCGAACGGCGTCGTTATTGAGGAGATCCTCGCCACGCCCATCGAACCGATTTTGCCCCTGTACAAGCACGTATCCGCGGTCACAGCGTCGGAGGGCCTCCACGGCGTTCTGTTCGACCATCAGGATCGCCGTCCCATCCTCGTTGATCGCATCGATCCGGTCGAACATGTCGTCAACGAGATCTGGCGCCAGTCCAGCACTCGGCTCATCAAGCATCAGGAGCTCGGGATCGAGCATCAGCGATCGACCCATCGCAAGCATCTGCTGTTGACCACCGCTGAGGGTTCCGGCTTTCTGTTCTTGACGCTCGGCGAGGATGGGGAACCGATCGAACACTCGTTGAAGTCGGTCCTCGGGAACGGTATTCAGAATGTACGCTCCCATCTCAAGGTTCTCACGGACTGTGAGCCGTGAGAAGATGTTCTCGGACTGCGGTACGTATCCGAGCCCGTAATGGATGATCTCCTCGGGGTTTTCGCCGGTGATGTCCGCCCCATCGAAGGTTATCTGTCCGCCCATCAGATTGGTCAGGCCGAAGATCGATTTCATCACGGTCGATTTCCCCGCGCCATTGGGTCCAATGATCGTGACGAATTCGCCGTCACCAACCCTCAGATCGACGCTATCGAGGATCTGCAGGTCGCCATAGCCCGCATCCAACGCCCGAACGGACAGGAGCGGATCAGCGGTCGCAGCCGTCGCCGGTTCGGCCGTCTCTTCCGGTTCACTGTCGCATGGTTCCTGGATGCTGTCGCTCACGGATTTTCTCCCAGATAGGCGTCGATAACCGTTTCGTTGTTGCGGATAGTTTCGGCATCGCCCTCGGCAAGCACCCGCCCTTGATGCATGACGATGATATGTTCACAGTTCTCCATGATGAGGTCCATGTCGTGCTCAACCACCAGAAACGTCAACCCGTCGTCTTTGAGCGCATGGATCTGCTCCAACAATTTGTCCTCCAACGTCGGGTTGACTCCGGCGAACGGTTCGTCGAGCAGGGCCATATCGGGATCGACCATCAGGGCCCGAGCGAGTTCAAGCAGTTTCCGTTGGCCGCCGCTGAGATTGCCTGCCTCTTCCTCGGCGAGATGATCGATCTCGAAGAGTTCGAGGATCTCCCAGACCTTCTCACGGAGTTCGGTTTCTTCGGTCTGGACTTGCCCGCGGAGATTTGGCAAAACAGCATAGAGCAGCTTCTCGCCGCGCTGATTCTGTGGCCCGAGCATCAGGTTCTCCAAGACAGTCATTTCTTCGAGTTCCCGGGCGATCTGAAACGTCCGAACAATTCCTCGATTGGCGACTTCGTTGGGCGGTAGCCCCGTGATGTCCTCACCGTTGAACGAGATCCGCCCGCCATCAGGTTGATGAAAGCCGGTGATACAATTGAACGTCGTCGATTTCCCGGCACCATTGGGGCCGATCAACCCGGTTAGTGATCCCTCTTCGACGTTGAAGGATGCTCCATCAACGGCACTGATGCCGCCGAATCGCTTCTCCAGATCTTCGACGACGAGTGACGGGGATCTCTCGACCGTCGACGCGTCGTCCGCCGTCGGCGATCCTGCTTGCTCTTGTGTCTCACTCATCCGACTCACCGTCCTCCGGTGTGGCTGTCGATCGATCGCTGAGATCGATACTCGCGGCGGTTTC
The DNA here is from genome assembly GCA_042219475.1 of Halobacteriales archaeon. GTDB lineage: Archaea > Halobacteriota > Halobacteria > Halobacteriales > Hikarchaeaceae > Chewarchaeum. The sequence goes on along the minus strand of JBDGPX010000076.1, from coordinate 8,340 downwards.
CGTTCGATGGCCGAGCAGTCCCTCGGGTCGGCGCTGCATCAACAGAATCAACAATATCCCGATCAGCACGAAGCGGAGCGGGGAGATGTTATCGATCCCATACGCCAAAAGCGGGACCGGGTTCAGGATGAATAGCTCCCCAAGCGCCGCCGCGAATGTATCCGGTATCGTCCCGATTACGAGATACTCGCGCAAAATACGGGTCACGAACAGCGGGCCTTCAAAGAGCAGTCCGGCAAATAGCGCGCCGCCGAGGACGCTCCCCGTGTTCGATCCGCTGCCGCCGATGATCAGCGCGATGAAGATATAGAAGGTCTGTAGTGGCAAGAACGTCGTTGAGGTTGGATCGGTAAACCCTTTCGAGCCTTCCCAGAGAATGCCCGCCAGCCCCATCAATGCACAGCCGACCATGAACACCTTGACTTTGACCAGCCGGGTGTTCTTGCCCAGTGATTGGGCCACCTCCTCATCTTCTCGAATCGCCTTGAGTACCCGGCCGAACGGGGAATTCCCGATCCGGACCAATAACCAGTAAACCGCGATGACGACGCCGATTAGAAACAACGTGTAGGTCCAAGAGACGACGATCGAATCGCCTACGCCGATAGCATCAGCGAACCCGAACAGGACCTCCCCGATCGGCGTCACGCCGGCGGCGGTGTCGTTGGGATCGTTATAGAAGATCGCCCGGACAGGGTTAGTCGGAAGGCCGATCCCGCGCCCGGCGCCGGTCCCGAGTTCGATACCGATCCCGGGCAGGGTGAACGTCTGGAGGGTTCGCGAGAGCAACGACAACCGAATGATCTCCGAGAGAGCGATCGTCACGATCGCGAGATAATCCGCCCGCAGCCTGAATGCCGGAATCGCCGTGAGGGCCCCGACGATCGCCGCTGCGAGCATCCCCAAGGTAATCGTCACCAACAGCCCGATGAAATGACCAACACCGGGTGCAATCGGAACCATCGAGGCAACGAGCATCGGCACTCCCAGTCCGGGTGGGTTGGCGGTCGGCGGCGCCGCCAGCATCGCCATCGTATAGACACCGACGGCCATGAACCCGGCCACACCGATGTTGAATAAGCCGGTGTACCCCCAGTGGAGATTCAACGCCAACACCACGAGCGCGTAGACCGCCGCGAGAAACGTCACGCGCTGGAATGTACTGATGAGTCCGCCCAATAGCTGATTTAGTGGGACCAACAGCACGCTAAACAGGGCGAACAATAGATAGATGCCGACCATCGTCCCGACAATCATCCGGAGATCGCTCGATCGCATCCAATCGATGACGGGAGCGAACAACCCGGGGAGAATCGAATCCTCGATATCGGCACTCATGCGGTCGTCACCCCGCCATAGAGCCCGTCAGGTTTGAACAACAGCATCAGAATCATGATCGCGAAGGCAGCAGCCGTAGTGAACGACGCGGGGATCCAGATAAGCGAGAGTGTCTCCGTGAGTCCGATCACGACGCCGCCAACCATCGCCCCATAGACGGATCCGATCCCGCCGAGAATCACGGCAGCAAAGATCAACAACAACAAAACCCAGCCGAGATTGAAACTTAGGGTCCCACGCTCGAGTGCGATCAGGAAGCCGGCGGCGCCGGCTAATCCACCACCGATGATCCAGGTCGCTCGAATGACCCGTTCGGTCGGAATGCCGGTGATCTGCGCCAAGCTTTTGTTATCGGCCATTGCCCGCATCGCTTTCCCGAGTTTGGTGAACTGCAAAACGACGTGAAGACCACCCATCAACACCACCGCGATCCCCACGAGCGTCGCTTCGGCACTGGTGATGGCTAACAACTCCGCCGTGTAGTCTCCGAACCGGATGAACGGCAGTCCGATATCGAAGAGAACGGTGTCTGTTTGGCCCGGCTGACGGATGACCCACTCGAAGACGACCTGTCCCTCGACACTCGCAAACTCCAGGCGACCCCCGCCGGCAGTCAGTCCACGGTTCGTTCCGGTAAACATGAACACGATGAGATAACGGAGCACGAGTGCCACCCCGATACTGGCGATCAGCAGACTGATCGCTCCTTCCCCGCGCATTGGCCGATACACATATCGATCGACGACCAGCGACACCACGACCGTCGCGAAGATCGCCACGATGAGGCCGACCAGCAGCGCCACAGGCGTGTTCACGATATTGATCGCGAGTTCGGCCGAGCTGGGGCCTTGTCCCGTCCCGATCGAGAGGAGATATCCCAGCGAGCCTTGGCCGCTCGAAAGGCCGGCGATCAGAAAAGTCACGGCCCAACCGGCGAACGCGCCGCTTGTGACGTAATCGCCGTGTGAGAAATTTGCAAACGAGAGTATGCTGTATGTCATCGATAACCCGATCCCGGCCAATCCGATTGCTAAGCCGATCACTAGCCCATCCCAGAGCAACGTCAGCAGGCGTGGAAACGGAAGCTGCCCCCCGATGAGATGGACGCCACCGATCTGAATGGTCGTCTGCAGGAGTTTCAACCCGAAATCAGCGGCGAGAAGGATAAAAAAGGCCACGACCACAACCAACCCGGGGCGTTCGATAATGGTTTCGCGGACGTCTGCCGTCATATCAACAGTGCCCATATCTCCGACTATCGTATGTGGGTGGAGCCCCTAGAGATAATTAAAGGTTCGTTAGCCGATTCGTCGTTCGAAAAGACATCTGACTCTCAACCATCCTCAGCGATTGTGACCGAGTTATTCAGATTGATCGGTGGTCGCGATGAGGGCGACGATCGTCTCGATCGTATTGCGGTATTCGGTCATATCGATCCATTCGTCCAGTGGTCCAAAGCCGAAGGTGTCTGCATCCCAGTACAGTAACGGATACCGGATGTCACTCGCGGTATGGCCGTAGTAGTGGGTCGGCCGGCGGTCAACGAACTCCTCAAGGGCATCCACCCCCCGTTCGAGAAATTCACTATCAGCGGGTGTCGCTGCCGAATCGGCCACGAAATCCCCCCACGTCAATTCGATCGGCGTGTCATCGATGCCCTGGTCTTCGGCATTGATTGACCTGAGCCGATCCTGTACTGCGGTCTGGATCGTCTCTCGGGAGATTGACGGCGGGAAACAGACGGTCCCTTCGAGAATACATCGGTCGGGAACCCTGTAGACGCTGTCACCAGCATCGACTCGACAGTTACCGACCATCACCGATATCGATCGGTCAGCGAGTTTCTCGAGCGGACCGTAGCTGTACGCTGCCGACGCCTGATCAGCCCATTCGAGGAGGCATTCTTGGATCGTGGCCGCCTTCTCGATGGGATTGATCGCTGACTCCCGGAACACGGTATGCATTGCTTCGGCCGTATCCGGTGGTTTCCCCTCGATCTCGATCCTGAATTCACAGATCCCGTTGCTGCCGATCTTCAGTTCGTTGAGTCCCGCTTCGGTTTCAGCCGGGTGAATATAGATCGCGGTGTCGGTTGGATCATACCGGGTGACCAATCCGTAGGTCCCGAGGACACCGAATTGTTTGCCAAGAACACTCCCCACGAGGAGATCCCCGGCAAACGCCAGTTCGGAGTCGGCGACGACCTCGATCGCACTTAGAATCGCCGTGACGCCGGAGACATCGTCGGCGATCCCCGGGCCAACGAACCGATCGCCCCTTTCCCGGAATGCCGGCGTTTCGGTTGCTTGTTCGAACGTGATCGGGTTTTTATCGGCATGGGCGAACAACAGCGTCGATGGACCGTCAGTATCGCCCGCTCTCACGCCGACGACGTTCCGCCCAGTCCGGAGGCCCTCCGGATCCGATTCGATCGTGCGCTGATAGGCCGGTTGGTCAGTCACATCACTCGGTGTCAACCGAAAGGAATCCGTCTCGACACCGATGGCTCTCAATCTCGTTGCCACCCACTCCTGGAAGGTGTCGAGGTCAGTAACGGAGTGATCCATCCCAGTCCGGAGTAGTGACCGGTGACGGTCTCGTCGATCGTCGACGAGGTCGCGGATCAATGCGTAGTCGTCGGTGTCCATATACGTCCAACACAGCCCCACCGCTGGTATAGAACCCCTGATCGAGAGACTGAACCTACTGCTCCCGACGGAAGACCCGGATCGTCTCCCGGCCGATACTACTTCGGGCCGTCTCGGTGAATTCGAACTCAGTGAACACCCGTCCCCAGTCCCGATAGTACAAGGGGATATCGTCGGCAATGTAGTTCACCGTTCGATCGGCGTCCGTATCGGTCTCCGACGGGTGTTCGATCTCGGCGGTGATGAGGAGGTCATCGGTGATTCGGGGAATCTCCTCGAAGACCCATTCGTTGTCGTGATGGATGTGCTGGAGCGTCTCGACCGAGTAGACGGCATCGTACGCTCGATCGTCGAATTCCAGAAGTACGTTCTCGATGGCGTCACAGAAGAAACGCCCTGCGTCCGCAAGCTCTGGATAGCTCGCTGCCATCACCTCGAAGGATTCCTCGTTGATATCGATCCCGGTGAGGTCGGTGTAGCCATGGTCGGCGAGATGAGCCAGGTGTCGACCGGAGCTACATCCGAGTTCTAGGATCCTCGCATCCTTCGAATGAATTTCATCGATCGACTCACGGATCGATTCGCTGGTTTCGTCGGGACCATAATGGGCGTAGTACCGTGGGGAGTACTCCCCGGAGCGTTCGAACCATTTCCGAAGGACGGCGTCCGGATTCATCGACCATCGTGCCGGTTGGTTAGTACTCGGTGTCGGTTGGGTCCAATCATACGGTCGTCGTGACGATTCATCCTCTCGATTGTTTCTGACCGGCGATACGTAATACTCTCCCGATCCAGCCGATGCAGTCAGCGCGATTCGAGCGTACTCCGGTGGATGGTGGGATATACTGGTGGCACGATGCAATAGCTTTTCTGTCCGTCGACCCTCGTAGTATTATGCCGATTACTACCGGCGATTCGGTCACGATCGAATTCACGGGGCGGTTACCCGATGGAACCGTTTTCGACACGTCACGGCAGGCAGTCGCCGAGGAATCCGAACTCGCAGAAGGCCAGCCCGAGCGGGAATTCAGCCCGCTGACGATCGAGATCGGCAATGGTCGGGTGATCGACGGTCTCGAGGAGGCACTTCTCGAAAAGGAGGAAGGCGCATCGTTCACAGAGACGATTCCTCCTGAGAAAGGATACGGCGAGTGGACCGAGGAGAACGTTCGGGAATGGCCAGCGGACGAATTCAGTCAGATGGTCGGCGGCCAGACGCCTGAACAGGGGGATTACATCGAAACCGAAGACGGTGGATTAGCGGAGATCATTCACGTTGATGAGGAGGTCGTGCGGGTCGATTTCAATCACGAACTCGCCGGCGAGGCGCTCGAGTTCGACATCGAGATTACGGCGGTTAACTGATCACGCCGATCGTCGGTTGTGATCAGCGGATCAGAAATCGATTGACTCCGTGGCTCGTCAACCTCTCACCTTCATAATGTCGGATCAACCGCGGATCGCGGCCTTCTGATAGAAACGGAAAAGATAACGCACGCGCCCGGTCCCATTTGCAAACGCGCTCTCCTATGGCCGCCGTTCACGAGACGGGAGCTATCTCCGGGGCCGTTCCGTGGCGATCAGGGACGCTCTATGTCATTCTCGCTAGTTCACTGATGGGGATGATGGGGGTTTCACTTATTAGCCCTGTCTTGCCCGATCTCCGTCCCGTCTTTGGGTTTCGGATGCCGAAGTCGGATCCCTCATCACCGCCTACACGCTTCCGGGCGTGTTCCTGACGCCGGTGTTCGGCTTGGTGGCCGACCGTATCGGTCGCCGCCGCACGATCATCCCGTTGTTGCTCATCTTCGGGGTCGCGGGGGCGGCCATTGCGTTCGTCAATGACTGCACCCAGGTGCTGATCCTTCGATTTCTCCAGGGGAGTGGGGCAAGCGCGCTCGTCACGCCTGCGGTGACCTTAGTCGGTGATATCTACGATGGCGCCCAACGAAACGCGGTGATCGGCGTCAACGGGAGCACGATCGGTACTGGTGCGGCTTTTTATCCGCTCCTCGGTGGGGCCCTTGCGGCGATCCGCTGGAGTGTCCCGTTTTTGTTTTTCGGCGTCGGCATTCTCGTCGGTATTTTCGCGTTTCTCGTTTTGGACGAGCCCACGACCGACGGATCAATGGGGACTCACGAGTCTCTCGGTCGCCTGCGGGCCGTTTCACGACTGCCGAGTGCGCTCGCGGTGTTTGTTGCGATCTTCGCGGCGTTTTTCGTGTTCTACGGAGCTGTGCTGACGGCCATCCCTCTCCTGTTGAGTGACGAGTTCGGGCTGACCGCCAGTCGGATCGGCCCGGTCCTTTCGATGGTATCCCTCGCGAGTGCGACAGTCTTGTCACAGTACGGTCGGGTGTCGGGGTGGCGGATCCCACCTGAATTGATCGCGATCGGCTTCATTGCCTATGGCTTGAGCCTGCTTCTCGTGTGGGCCGCCCCGTCGCCGGTGTACATGGCCGGCTCGTTGCTGTTGTTCGGCGCCGGATTCGGGATCGTTATGCCCTCGATCGATACGACCGTGATCACCCTGGTCTCGGATGATCTTCGGGCCGGCATGATGGGGATGCGCACCAGTCTCCTCCGGTTGGGGCAGACGCTCGGTCCGATCAGCTTCACCTTCGCTGCGGAGACGTTATTCGTCTCGACCGTCGTTGGCTATCGGTTTTTACTCGTGACGGCGGGCATCCTGGTCATCACCGCGGGGAGCGTCGGCTACGGCCTCATCCGCCGATAGCAACGTCCGGAGAGACAGTTCATTCTCAGTCGACCGTCAGCTGATCACCCGGCTCCATGGGAACCACATCAGGGACATCCGTTGTGGCCTCTATCGCCTCGAGAAACGCCGTTTTCTCTTCGGGAAGATAGTGGATCGGGACGACCGCTTCGCTGTCGATCCACCGCGCGACGGTGACGGCCTCATCGGTCGTGAGTTCGTGCAGTATCCGGGTGACCGGCCCGTCGGTGTCCGCCTCTGAGTGTGCCTGACCGACCCCGATCAATGCGACATCGGGCGAATAACGATCGCCGAACAGCTTGAGATCACTGAACAAGGACGTGTCTCCGAGATGGTAGATGCTCGATTCACCGGCTTCGACCAAGAACCCGAGTGGTTCACCGGTCACCAACCGATCATCGATAACGGTCGTCGAGATATGTCTCGCCTCAAGACCACGGATGGTCAGGTCTCCGATCGTCGCTTTCATTCCGGAGGTCATTGATGTGATCGTTTGTTCCGGGACGCCGTGGTGGCGGAGGTAATGTTCGGTTCCCGGTTCGGTGATCACGGGACAGCCGTAATCAGTCGCCAACGTTACCGCGTCGCCGACGTGGTCATACCCGAGATGGGTGACACAGATCGCGTCGACCGACTCGCCATCTCCGACCAGTTCGAGGACGCGATCGATCCCGAACGGACACTCCGGATTCTCGGTGACGAACGGATCGATTACTACGGACGTCTCCGGTGAAGCGATCCCAACGGTGGCGTTGCCGAGATAGGTTAGTTCAAGCATGGGCTTGTACGCATCACTCTGAGCCATTCCAAAAGATCATGTGGACGTTCAACAAGGAATTCGAGACCATCGTGACTCACCCGAAGTGATGAATGAATCTATCGGGATCCACGAAAGTCGGTCGTCGTCCAGGATGTCCTGAATGTAGCATTTGTTTTATACTTCGGTTGTGGAGGATCGGTCATGTCCAACGGATACACCCTCGTCGATATCGAGGATCCCGCAGAAGAGACGGATGCAGGCACCCGCCAAGTCGATCTAACCGAACAACTCGGCTCGCAGGAAATCGCCGCTCGAATGTGGTATCTGTCCCCGGGCGACGAGATCACCTACCATCGAGAAACCGCCCAAGAGGAACTCTATTACCAGGTGAAGGGCCCCGGTCGGATGCGTATCGATGGTGAACTGATCGATGTTCCTGAGGGGGCAATCGTCCGACTCCCGCCTGAAACACCACGACAGCCGCTCAACGATACGGGTGATTCCGACCATGTGTGGCTCATTCTGGGAGCTCCGGCTGACCAGGATGAAGCGGAATATCTGGACCCCTAACTCGCTGATCGATCCTGACCACTTCGGTTCACCCGTGATCTGCTCCGAATCTGATCGCGTTCGAAGTGTCTGATGGGGAGAAAGGGAGACCTCCCCCAGTGTGTCGCTGGTTCCCTCTGAGTGCGGATTGAAACCGGACCTCCTGTTTCGGCAGGACGGTCATCCGTGGCCGGATGCCACGGCCTTCAGGCCGTCGAGGAGGTCACGACAGAGCCTGCTCCCCTAACATAGAACTCAGCTTTGCACGTTGAAGTAGGACCGTGACGTAGGCGGTAACAAGGACGGAT
>JBDGPX010000055.1:0-18511 GCA_042219475.1 Halobacteriales archaeon | reverse complement strand
GGGTGAGATCGAACGCGCCGTCCTCGGGGAGATCGACATCACTCCTTCGGATTTCGACCTCCCCGGGGTGTTTCACTCGACGGGTACACGACGGGCGATCATCGTCAGTGCAGGACCGACGATCGACCATGACCCGCTTACCTTCGAGTTTGCCCTTCCGAAAGGCGCCTACGCGACGGTACTGCTCCGGGAATACCTGAAGCTCGATCCCGTCGAGGCGTGGTGACCGCCCGTGGCGACCGCTCGGACTGAGTGTCGAACGTGTGCGGCGCCCCTAGAGAGGCCGGCCGATTACTGTCTGCGGTGTCACACCACTAACGCCGACGCCGTCGTCATCATGGCGACGCCTGTCCGAGCGACGCTTACCATGCTCGATGAAGACACCGTCGTCGGTGAGACGACGATCACGACGACCCCCGAGGACGATCCGGAGCATACGTCGGCCGAGCGGCGCAACTACATCGGGCGGATCGTCGATGAGGTCCGACGGAAACGCCCCGAGATGGTCTACATGGCCGGCGATCGGGCGGTCGTCCGCGCCGTCAATGCGGATCTCCATTTCGAATCCTATCGCCTCGATGCCGAGGATCCCGTTACGGCAGCGATCGAGCGACGTACCACGCGAACACTCGATGTGGTCGAGGGTACCGCTGCCGAGAAAATCGGTGGGAGCCACACGACGCTCATCGGCGGCCGTGCCGGAATGGCGGCCATCAGGACGGCTGCGGATCATCCACACGTCAAGAAACTGATCCCGGGGCCGATCGATGCCGGTGGACAGGGTTCTCAGTCCGGATTTCGGGCCAAAGTGACGCGAGCGGACGACAACGGGAATCTCCGGCTATTGCTCCGGGACGGCTCAAGCGTCCAGGAGAACCGGGTCGTAACGACGGCCATGAACCGCAAACTCGGTGAACGGATCGGCGACGATCTGAACGACGCCCTCGCGGAAGCCGGCTTTCAGTAACCGGTGACTGTCGATCGTCGCCTATGCATTTGATCGAGGGTCGACAAGGTCCGTCTTACTGGGTTTTCTCTCGAAGACCGCGTTCGGCTCAAAAGAGGTCCTCGATCTCCTCGTTGTTGAACGCCTCGGCCGGATCCGGACGCGCACGCTCGGCCTCTTCTTTGGCTTCATTAGCGATCTGAAGGAATTCCTCGATCGCGTCGCCGCGTTCGAGCCCCGATAGCAACACCAACGCGCCGATCCGATCGGAATCGAGCGGGTAATCGCCGCCGCGGACTTCGAGACTGCCGGTCTCCTCCTCGAGCCACCGTCGGGCGCGTTCGACGCCACGCCGCGGGATCACCTCGGGCTTGCCGGCGATCACGATCAATGCGGCGCCGGCCTCTGTGGTGTCGGGCAGGCTCATGTTCGATAAGAGTGCCTGGCGGGTGATGCTCATAACCGCGTGGATGTTCTCCTCGGCCTCCTCGCTGGCGACCGCATTCGCGTATCCCAGCGCCGCGATCCCGCCGTTGCGGAGGGTATTGATGATCTCGCTGGAGTCGACGACGCTCTCGCCGACGCCTTCGATCCCCTCCCCAGCGGCCAACAGGAGACCGACTCGCCGGGCGATCCGTTCGTTGATCGCGTCAAACGCCGCCTGTACGCTCTCGCCGCTCGTTCGCCAGGCGTCGTTGTCGATCAACAACAAGGAATCGGCCTCCCGGACGAGGGTCTTCAGCGATCGCCCGGCGTTCGCGAGGTACATTGCTCCCTCATCCCGGCCGGGGAGGATCCCCAGCCCATAGACTGGGCGGTCGTAGATCTGCTTGAGCTGATTGATCAACACCGGCGCGCCCCCGCTTCCGGTCCCGCCGCCGAGTCCGGCGATAACGAGGATCGCCTCGACGTCGGCCGTCAAGGTGCCGTCGAGGGCTCCCATCACCTCGTTGGCATCCGATTGCATGATCTCGGCGCCGAGTTCGTTGTCGCCGCCGACACCCTGGCCTTTCACGCGACCCTGGCCGATGAGAACGGGCTCGATATCGATACTCTGGAGATCGGACTGGGCGGTGTTGACTGCGATGGCGCCGCGGATCGCCTCCCCACCCAATCGTTGGTCGTATTCCGTGAGAGCTTGGGCGAGTTTCCCACCGGCTTGTCCGACGCCAATCAGGGCGACCTTCATGGCACATTCGTTTGTCATCCGGGCTGTTGAACTTTCGGGCACCGACCCCTGGATTGATCTGCTTTTCGTCGGGCATCGAAAGACGGGAGCAAGGGGAGGCGTCGGGGATTCGGACGAAGCCGGAATGGTCTGGCTGTCGGAAGGGGACGGGCTGTGTTGACGGGGACCTCCCTCGACAGTGGGCGGCTGTCGAGCGGAGGCAGTTCCACATAGTTGCGATTGGGATAAGTGCCTTCGGGAGGGTCCAATGACTCTTTGAGTTTTCGCCTATCGGAGCCGGTCGGCGAGCCATGATGCGGCGTCATCGACCTGTGACTCGTCGGTGCCGGTGAGTTTGATGCGGTTTTTCCCTCTGCCTTTGTTCGGGTAGCAGCCGACGGTGAGATCGAACTCCGCCCGGACTGCTTCGAGGTGGCTGACGAGATCGCTTTCGGGGATGTCGGTCCGAACGGTTCGGGAGTACAATGAGCCGGCGAAGGTATCAGCGACCGACCGGAACATCGCTTTCATCTCCTCGGGAATACCTGGGACAACGAACACGTTTTCGAGGATACAGCCCGGCGAGAGCCCCTCGTCGTTGAGTAACGGTTCGGCCCCGTCCGGCAGCGAAGCTTCCATCGTGAGATCGACATCGAGATCCCAATCCGGATACTGCTCGCGCAGACGGGCGACCGTCGCTTCGACGTCCTCGCGGGTGGCTTGATGCTCGACCAATGGGAGATCAAAGGCAGCAGCGACAGCATCCATCGTAAGATCGTCGGGCGTTCCGCCGATACCGCCGGTAACGATGACGGCATCGAAGCTGTCGCTGTACGCCTGGACGTGTTCGACGATCACGTCTCGGACATCCGGGATGACGACGACACGTCGGACATCGACCCCCCGATCAGTGAGCTCCTCGGCGAGCCATGTCGCGTTGGTGTTCTCGATATCACCCGCTAACAGTTCGTCGCCGACGGTGACGATAGCGGCGTCCATTGGATTATCCGTCGTTGATTCGAACGACTAATACCGGCTGCTCGGTATTCTGAACGACGCGATCGGTGACACTCCCGAGATTGGCAACCCGATCGCGGCCAGTTCGGCCATGGGTTCCCATCGCGATCAGATCGATGGCGTTCTCCTCCGCGTAGCCGAGGATCTCCTTGTAGGGGATCCCGGTTTCGACGGTCGTAACCGCCTCAAGCCCGGCGCCTTCGGTACGATCGCGGATCTGATCGACGGCGGTCTCGCCCTCTTCGGTAAGTGAGGCCATGACCTCCTCTTGGGCTTCGTCATCGGCGGCGCGGTAGACACGCTTGTCGATCACGTAGAGCCCGTGGATCGTCGCGTCATGGTCGCTGCCGATCCCGATGGCGTGTTCGAGAGTTCGATCGGTCCCGTCGCTTCCGTCGGTCGGAACCAGAATATGATCGTACATGGGTAATGGTACCATCCAGCAGGCGATTATAGCTGTTGGTCGGACTGTTGTTCTGGCGCCCTACCCGGCAATTTTTGCCGATTGTCAAGCGTTTGCACATCCGAGGCGAGTAGAGTCATCCGGAATGACCGACGCATACGTCAACGTCATGGTCGATGCCGGTGCCGTCTCGCAGGCGGCCGATGAGATCCGATCGATCGATGCGGTCACGACCGCACACGTCGTCACAGGTGAGTACGATATCATCGCTCAGCTTGAACTCGACGATCAGAACGAACTCCCGTCAGTCGTCGCCGATGAGATTCATTCGGTGACCGGAGTCATCGATACGATTACCAACGTCGCATTCGATTCCTGAGGTGATCCCGGCCGACGGACAGTTATCTAGCTGTCATTCCCATACGAGCTAGTCCCCTCCATGGACGGCTGGTTCGCTCACAGAAGCCACAGGCTACTGACCGCCGGAGACGCTATCGTTCCCAACAGCGGACGCTCCCCCGGAATCAGATCCTGCTATGACAAACGTTGTGCTGGATTGCTGACGAAAGTACGTAACCAGCATTAGATTATCGATCGTATGTCATAAATCGAAGATGGTCTCCGCGTGTCGGTCGAACTGATTAGACGACGACAGCGGCTGGTTCATTTGAGTGCTACGGGATTCGAGTTTCGATTTGACACCGGGTGAAAATATCAGTATGAGATAACCTTATTATTGTACGATTCCTATCATCTTAATGGCGATGCACGATTTAACCGGATTCCAGCGAGATCTGCTCTACGTGATTGCCGGCCTGGAGAAACCGCATGGGCTCGCGATCAAGGAAGGGCTCGAGAACTACTACGAGACGGATCTCCATCACGGCCGGCTCTATCCGAATCTCGACACCCTCGTCGAGAAGGGGCTCGTCGAGAAAGGCGAAATCGACAAACGAACGAACTACTACACCCTGACCCGCCGCGGCAAACGAGAAATCGAAGCCCGACGTGAGTGGGAACAGGAACTCCTCGGTGACGCGGACACCACCGAGACCGACGCCGAACAATCCGCTGCTGGGATGGATCTCTGAGAGGACCGAACGACGACAGGCGTAGGTTCTCTTATGCTCATTAGCGCGATAACTTTCGATTTCGTTCTTCCTCTGTGTCCCCAATGTCCTCGCCGCCATCTACACTGACTCGAACGTTCACCGGCATGGTTGCCGCAAGTCTGGCCGTCGAACCGGATGTCGATACCGGTCGCGTCCGCTGTGGTCGCTGTCAGGCCAATGATGCTACCGACGATACGTTAGTCGCCGGTGACGAGGTCACGGTCGCGCTCTCCTGTTATGACAACCACAGCTGGGAGATCCTCGACATCTACTGCGCCGACCATCGGATCACGACCATCGAGGAAACCATGGACATCGGGGCCGTCGAACAGGCGGTCGCGACGGCGGTGTTGGAACCGACCGGCTATCAGTCACCGGACGGTCGCTTCTATCCGAACGCGCTGACCCTCGGTGCGGTAGCGGTACTCGATTACAGCCCTACTGCCGAGGGATACTGACTGTGGACAGGATACCGGCTGATTTACGGAGATTCACGGGGAAAATCTCACGGTTCAGCCTGGAGGACGGAAAACTGCCCCGGACCGCGTCTCTGAGCGGTAGACGGTATCGATGTCGGTCGGGATGCTATCGGAAATCAGCGTGCTGTTCCCCGATTCCGACGGTCCACTCATTTCGACTCGAGGCGCCGTCCCATCATTACTTCGTGAGCGACCAGTGCTGGCTGTGGGCGGCGATGGCTTCCCTCGTCCAGCTGTCGACGGCCGGGGAATACTCGTCGTACATGGTGAACGGATCCCCCTCGATTCCATACCGGCTGATGTCGATCGAACGGTCGAGAAGCCCTTCGAAGACACCAAGCGTCGCGATCGGGAGATGGGTGAGCTGATAGCCTCCCTCCTGAATCACTGCTAACCGGCCCTCGGCGAGGCGTTCGGCATACCGCCGAACCGCATCGCCCATTGCTTCGAATCCCGGACGCGTGACCGTGTTTCGACCTAGTGGATCAGAGATTCCGGGATCCTGTCCGGCACTGACGACGATGAGATCCGGACCGAACTCGCTGAGGATCGGCTCGACCAATCGATCGAGGACGTGACGGTAGCCTTCGTTGCCGGTACCCGGCGGCAGGGGAATATTCACGTTATACCCGACGCCGTCGCCGTCACCGGTTTCTTCGAGCCCGCCGGTTTGTGGGTGGTAGTACTCGTGCCAGGCGCCGTGATCATTGTGGAGGCTGATATAGAGGACATCCGATCGATTGTAGAAACACGCCTGGGTGCCGTTGCCGTGATGGACGTCCCAGTCAAGGATCGCCACGGAGTCGATCCCGTCACGCTCGAGGGCTGCTTCGCTCGCTACGGCGGCGTTGTTGAAAAAGCAGAACCCATCGGCCCGATCCGGTTGGGCGTGATGGCCGCTGGGCCGACAGAGCGCGTAGGGTACTCCGCCGTCGGGGTGATCGATGGTCGCCATCGTCGCGGCTACGGCAAGGCCGGCGGATCGTCGGGCCGCATCGAACGACGCCGGGCCGGCACCCGTCGTCGTTTCACCGACGAAGCCACCACCATCGGCACAGAACTCGCGGAACCACTCGACGTACTCGGGGTCATGTGCCTGTTCGAGGGCCGTGATCGACGCCGGATCGGACGAGGACCAGTCGACGTCTTCGATTGCCAATTCGAGCATCCGGCGGAGGTTCTCGATCCGTTCAGGGCGATCGGGATGGGGTTCCTCGGCCGCGAAGAATTCCTCGGCGCGTACTTTGAACGTCCCCGCGGGTACCACATGATCGAGCGTCCGTTTGTGCCAGAACGCCCGAACCGCGGCTGGTGTCGTCGCCATGCTCCGGGTGTCACGGGCACGCAGTATAATTCGTTGGTCCCTGTTCGTGGGATAAATCGTTATACCCCTGCCCCATGACGGACTGGATATGCCATACACCCGTCCTCATCGGTCGAGATGCTGGTCACCCGTCGATCAGATGTCGGATCGAACGCCGGGCCGATCTACCGGGTATCGAGTGTGATGACACCGACCCTCCGCCTTGCCACGCCGGACGATGCATCCGCGATCCGGCAAATCTACGCGCCGATCGTCACGAATACGGCGATCTCGTTCGAACTCACGCCGCCATCGATCGACGACCTCCGTCAGCGGATCGAACACACGCTTGAGCAGTATCCGTGGTTGGTCTGCGAGGCCGATGGTGAGCTTCTCGGGTATGCCACAGCCGGCTCCGTTCGTGGCCGTGGTGCTTACCGATGGTCGACGGAAGTCTCCGTGTATGTCGACTCGGATTTTCGCCGGCGGAACGTCGCGACAGGGCTCTATACTGCTCTGTTGGATTGTCTCGCCGTTCAGGGGTACTACAGTGCCTACGCCGTGACGGCATTGCCGAACCCGGCGAGCGTCCGGCTCCACGAATCGATGGGCTTCGAAGCGTTGTGTACCTTCGAGGACGTCGGCTTCAAACACGGCCAGTGGCACGACATCCGGTGGTGGCACATGGAACTGGCCGATCGGCCATCGCATCCGACACCGCCGGAGCCGCCGGCGGCGGTTCGTGACGCCGAAGTGTGGTCGGAGGCCCTGATGGCGGGTATCGAGTGTATCGATCTGCCGTCGTGAACCTGCTTGTGACGATTCAGGCGGTCTCGTGAAGACAATACAGCGTGCCGTCGGTGCTTTGAACGTAGACACGGTCACCGAGAGCGATCGGTGTTCCCGTTATGTGACTGCCCGTTTCGAAGCCCCATCGTCGGTCACCGGTTGCTGTCTCTAATGCACGTATCTGGCTGCCGATACCGAGGTACACGACCCCATCGGCGATCGCTGGTGCCGACGGCGTCACCGGTGGATCGATATCGAATGGAGTCCGCCACAGCCGGTCGCCGGTGACCGGATCGAGCGCGAGCACCGTACCGGTCGTCTCGGCGATATACACCCGATCCGGGCCGACTGCCGGGGAGGACGGAATGTAGCCATCCGGACGATACGTCCACTGTCGGGTTCCATCCGTCGAGACGGCGTACAGCTGGCCGTCGTTACTGCCGACGAATACGCGTCCATCCCGAACGGCCGGCGTCGAGCGCGTCGGTGGCCGATCGGTACCGTGATCGAGACGCCACCGGCGATCACCGGTGTGAATATCGATGGCCGAGAGTTGCATCGTTCGATCTCCCATCCCCTGGAGAAACATGGTCTCCCCGGCGACCGCTGGCGACGTGAAGAGCGTTCCGTCGCTGTCGGCGCGCCACTGGGCCTTGCCGCTCGTCCGATCGACCGCATAGCCGCTGCCGTCGGTGGTCTGGAGATAACACCGATCGTGGTGGATCGCGGGGGCCGAAACGACCGAAGCGGGAAATTCCGTCCACCACTCAGTGAGCCCGAAATTGAACTCGAGGATCGCGAATCCGCCATCGGCGGCGAGCGCATACAGCCGATGATCAGCGTTGCCGGCGTAGACGACGCCGTCCCCGACGGCTGCGGGGGCGTTGAACGCCGAGCCGCCGCCACGGAACCGCCACTGTCGGGTGCCATCAACGGCATCGAAGGCGTGGAAGGATCCGTCGTTTCCTCCGACGTAGACCGTTCCGTTGGCTGCCACCGGGGCCGCAAGGAAGTCACCCCTCGTTTCCTGCTGCCAGGCGACCTCGACGGGTGCTGTCGGCCCACTGGCTTCCGGATGGACGCCGGTTCTGGCGGCATCGTACCCGAACATCGGCCAGTCGGTCGCTGGCGGTGGTGACGGTGTGTTACATCCCGCAAGCAGCGTCGTCGTCGCCGCCCCGAGTACCGCCCGTCGCGTCAGGGATGGGCTCCGCCGCCGTCTCATGAGTGGTGATCGGTCCACGGTGATAGAAACCGTTTCGTCATCCATTCGTCGGGTCCCATCGAGATACAGTGGGGATGAAGAGCACTTATCCGTTCGTCGGTGTAGATGTCGGCTATGACGGTCGTCGTCATCGGTGGTGGGATCGTCGGCATGTCGTCGGCGTATCGGCTATCCGAGCGTGGGGCCGACGTGATCCTCCTCGAGAAGGACGCGATCGGTGCGGGCAGCAGCGATCGCGCCGCCGGCGGTATCCGAGCGCAGTTCACGACGCCGGTTAGCATTGCCCTCTCGAAACGCAGTATCGAGGTCTGGGAGACGTTCGACGAGGAATTCGGCGTCGATATCGGTTACAACCGACCGGGATACCTCTACCTCGCTCGCGAGCAGTCGACGGCCGATCGGATCGCTGAGAACGTCACCATTCACAACGACCACGACGTTCCCTCCCGGTTCGTCGAGCCCGACGATATCGCGGATCTCTGTCCCGCGATCCGCCGAGAACACTACGTCGGCGGGACGTACTGTCCGACCGACGGCTACGCCGATCCTCATCTCGCCCTCCAAGGGTTCTATGAGGCGGCGACCGACGCCGGGGTCGACATCCGTGTCGACACCGCCGTCACGGATCTCGTACAGGATGGTAGTGGACGAGTTCGTGGCGTCGTGACCGACGCGGATACCCTCGACGCCGAGGCCGTGGTCAACGCCGCGGGCGCGTGGAGTCCACAGATCGCGGCGATGGCCGATGTCGATCTCCCGGTGGTGCCCAAACGCCGCCAGGCGATCATCGTCGAGCCGGACACACCGGTGCCCGAGACGGTGCCGTTCACGACCGACATCGATTCGGGTTCTTATTTTCGCCCCGATGGCGGCGGGGAGGCGCTCGTCGGCGGTCACTTCAGCGAAACGGATCCCGAGATGGACCCGGATCAGTACGATCGGGGTTACCAGCAAGCATGGGCGGCCGATGCGATCGAACACGCCGCCGACGTTGCCGGCTACTTCGGCCCGGCGACGACCATCAAAGACGGCTGGGCCGGTTTGTACGCGATGACACCGGACCATCATCCGATCATCGAGGAGTCAGTCCCCGGGCTGATCACCGCGACCGGCTTTTCCGGCCATGGCTTCATGCAATCGCCGGCGACCGGACTGGTGGTCGCGGAGCTGATCCTCGATGGCACACCGACGACGGTCGATATTGCCCCGCTCGATCGCCACCGATTCGATCGGGGTGACGCACTGCACGAAACGTTCTATAGTGCCTGAATCCCGGCGGCCGACGTATGGCTGTCGCTTCGTGAGTCGGATGTGACGCCGCAAAATCCCAGTTCAGCCGCGATCAGTCGGACGCCGAACGGAGCTCGGACCGACGCATTCGGATGATGGCCTTGTTCCAGCGATCGATCACGTTCGGAAGCCGCTTCGTACAGTAAATATCGAACATGACCGGCGGGCCGGTCTGGGTGGGATCGATCGGTCGCCCGGCGAATTCATTCGCAGCATCCGCTTCCAGTTCGGGTTCGGTGTCTGTTGTCGCTTCGTCGGTTGTCGGGGGGTCAACGGTCGGTGAGACGAGTTTGTTCATGGGTGATCTATGTGGTTGGTCGTACCGTTTCGAAAGTGGCGCTGATCGGGCGAGACGGTCGCTTACGAGGAGAGACACGAGCGTACTGGTACGACCTTCATCGTGCACCGATATGCGCGAGGATTGTTAATAAAAGTTCCTTGAGATCTGGTGACGTGCGACGATATCACAACGGATACGTTCACATGCCAATCACGCACAATCCTGTTCCGAGCGTCTCAGTACCCCAATTCGTCCAGTTGATCCCGCAGTTCATTGAGATATTCGGTGCCGAAATACCAGACGTGTTCGACGAGTGGGAAGAGTGTATAGACGAGATACCGACGCTCATGGAAGCCGTCGTCGATGGGCCGCTGTCGGTGATATCGATCGAAAAAGGCCGTCCCACCGGTGTCAGTCCAGCGGATGTAGGCGAGCTCGATCTCCGCGTGACCGTAATAGGTCGCGGGATCGATCACCGCGGCGATCCGTTCGCGGTCGCCGTCGATGAGGAGGTTCTGTCGCCAGACGTCGCCATGAATGAGGGCCGGCGCGTCGGGTTCGATGAGGAGTGTTTCCAAATCGGCCAGTACCGCGCTCAGACGACGATAGATCGTGTCGGGCAGACGATCGGCATCGTGTGCGAGTTCCGTGATGTATCCGAGCCGCTGGTCACGGAAGAACCTGATCCAAGACTCAGTCCAGGGATTCGGCTGGGCAAGCGTGCCACTCAGCGTCCTGAATGGAAAGCCGTAGGCATGCGCCGAAACCCCATGTAAGGCCACGAGTCGGTCGGCGAGATCGCGCTCGACCGCTGGTGTCAGCTCACCGTCGTCACGGATGTATTCGATGAGCAGGAGATCGTCGCTGGCGGCGTAGACCGTCGGAACCGGCAACTCGCTGTGCACGGCGAGGTACTCCAGCATCTGAGCCTCCACCGTGAGCGGCGTCTCGCCCGTCTTAGCGACGATGACGCGACTGTCCGCGAGCTCGATCCGGTGGACGCTCCCGACCTGTCCGCCCTCGAGTTCACGGCGATCAACGACGGCCGTCCCGGTCGCGGCTTCGATCCGATCGTCGAACTCCGCCACAGCTATCACGCCAGATACTGACATACTCCCCTAAAGCCATCGGTCGGACGGATTTTCGACTCAGAATTCGACGTCGCGGTTGATGTAGGCGCCGACGACGCCACCAAGGGCACCCATCCCGATCGTATACGTTCAGAGGACGAACAGCCCGAGCAACACGAATACGCCGAGGACGAGCGGTGCGCCGTGGAGACCGCTCGGAATCGAAAACAGTATCATGAACAACACGCCGACCAGCGCGATGGGGACGAGAGCGATCACGCCCGCGAGCGCTCCGACTGTGGCGCCAGCCCGGAGACCACCCCCCTGGAGGTAGCCGGCGACGGCCCCGCCGAGGGCGGTCGAAAAGGGCAGAAACGCAAGGATCACCGCGACCCCGGCGCCGATGAGGGCGTTCAACAACGAGTTCGGTCCCGATGAACTGTCGGTGTCGTCGGCCGTGTGAGCGTCGGTCATAGCGATCGTGAGTCGCGTCCGTTGATCGATGATCCGTCGGGATCAGTAGACGGCCGCTTTGATTTCGTCGTCGAGGTCGTCGAAGTCCTCCAAGTACTCCCGACGCTCCTCACGGAGCGCCCGGCGTTTCCGATCGTATTCCTCGACGTGGTCGGCCACGTCGAACGCATCGATATCGAGGCCGGGGATTTCCGCGGGGATTCGGAGCCCGGAGCGTTCATCGTCGGTCCATTCGACAGTCCCGCGGGCGAGTTCGCGCAGGATCGTTACCGAATCCTCGACACAGATATCCTTCGAATCCGCCCCTAAACAGCCGGTGTTGAGCACGAAACAGTCGACATCAAGGTCGTCGATGAGGTCGCGGAACCGGTTGCCTTCCTCGCCCTTCGACCCGATGATAAAGGGGTTGGTCCCGACGACGCGGATCGACTCACCGGCCCGCGAGGGGTCGCCAGCGCTGGTCTGGACCGACTCGCCCAGCATGAACGCCGCGGCTCCCTCTTCGGGGGAGAGCTTTGCGACCGGCGGCATCAGGGGGTTCCGCGTGATGAAAAAAACCTGATCGACCCCGTCGAGATCGATCGTATCCGCGGCCGAATCGAGGTAGTCCCGGAGAATGACCGCCCGCCCGTTGGCTGTGTATCGATCGCTGTCGAAGTCGACGGTGCCGTCCTCGTCGACGTCGACGTTTTCGAGCACCGCCGATTCGTGGGTCACCGCGTCGTAGATCGACGGCTGTTCGTCGGGATCGAGGCCGATGGTTTTGACGTAGAGGCCGTTCCCCTCGCTTCCCGCGACGGAGCCATCCGGCAACAGCGCACAGACGTCGTCCTGGAGCATTCGGGCCCGTTCGGGCGCCTCGAGCCACAGGCCGTGGGCGGTCAACGTCGACTTGCCGGTCGCCGAGAGGCCAAGGAACAGCTGACCGATCGATGTGAGTTCCTCGTCGTCCGCCGGTTGGATCCGGACCCGTTTGCTGCCGGCATGGAGTCCCAGCCCGCCGTTTCGTTTGGCGTGGAACATAAACAGTCGGAGAAACGACTTCTTCGCCTCGCCGGTGTAGTCGCTCCCGAGCACGGCCGTTACGCCGTCCTCCGGCAGGATCCGGATCGCGATCCCGTCGTGGTCGGGCAGTTGAACGGTGACGAAGTCCGGATCAGGAGTCCCGTCGACGGGCTCGAACAACTTCGCCCATCCGAGGGCGATCCGCCCGTATTCCTTGGGCACGTAGAGCCGGCAGACGTAGGAGTGCTCGGGATGGCGCCCCATCCGCCGGTCGACACAGACCATCGACTCGGTGTTGACGGCCTCGAACGCCGTGTCGATCCGTCCGTAATCCTCGGTATCGAAGTCATCATCGATGGCGTTTTTCGTTCGATCGGCGTTCCGCGAGCGCTCCTCGCTCACGTAGGCCGGCGATCCGAACTCGGTCGTGATCTCGAGATGGCGTGAGAAGTCCCGCAGCTCCGTAAGCGACGGGTTATAGATCACGTTCTCGGCCTCGACCGGGTCAGGGAGCGCTGTCTCAAGCGCTGGGACTGTCTGCCCGATGTCTGACATCCTATCTGAGCAACGCATCCCCGAACGTATAATAATGTCAGTTTTGTCTCGATATCGACCGGCGGTCGATCACTGATACGGTTTTTCGAACCCGTCTCGGATGAACGCCCGGATGTAATTGGCATAGGTCCGATCGGCGGGGTTTTCGGCGACCTGTGCATATCGAATCGTTCCTGTCTCGTCGATGACGTACGTCGCCGCGAGGGGAATCTCGCCGTGTGTCTCGCTCTCTTCGATCCCGCCGTACTGCCGGGAGACGGTTAGGTCCGTATCGGCACACAGCTGGAGCCCGAGATCGAACCGATCGCGCATCTCGACCAGCTCGGGCACGGGATCGCCGACGATCGGAACGATATCAACGTTCAGATGCCGCCAGAGATCGTACTCGAGCGCGCTGAAGGTCTGGAGTTGTTCAGCACAGTATGAACACCACGTCCCCCGATTGAACACCAAGACCGCTGGCCCCGATTCAGTTACCTCCGTCAGACTCGTCGATCCACCGGTGGTGTCTGGCAGTTCGAACGCCGGTGCCGTCTCGCCGATCTCGACCATGCAGATCGGAGTCGTTGGAGCGATAAAATCCCCCCGGCTACCGGCGGATCTTACCAGCGCCGACATTTCCGCTCGGACGGATAGTGGGTGATCGTCTGAGCGGGCGCCATCGTCGCTTACTCGATCACCGCGGTCGCACTGATTTCGACGAGGAACGCCGGATCGGCGAGCCGGTCGACGCCCAACAGCGTATTGGCCGGCAACGCATCCGGGCCGAAGAACGCAAGCACCTCCTCCATCCCTTCCGCACTGAACCGGTCGACATCGGTCGTGTAGATCTCGATCCTGACGACGTCCGACGGCGTTGCCCCCGCCGCTTCGAGCGATTTCCCGATATTATCCATGATCTGTTCGGTCTGGATCTGCATGTCATCCTCGCCGACCAGTTCGCCGTCCTGGTTGATCGCCAGCGTGCCGGCCAGGTGAACCTGTGTCTCGCCGGTGGCCTTGACGATCTGAGAATAGATCTCCTCGACGCGGGTACCGCTTGGCAGGCGTTCGTAGACCGTGCTCGGGACGAGCCGTTCGATCGACATGCCCGCCGATTGGCGGCGGATTACTTAGTTCCGTCCCTGACGGTATTCACCAGAATGGGTGGTCGACCTCACCGATTGCCCGGCGTATGATCACCGTCGGCCCCTTAATCCGACATATAACTGACTGAGGCGATCAGAAAGCCGGTGATCGCCGTGACCATGGCGATCGCCCCGATCACGACGGCGGCGATCGAAAACAACCTGCTTGGCAATCGCCACGAGGCTGTCAGCAGAAAGGCGGCACTGACGAATGCGATCAATGCGAGTAGGCGACCGAGCCGCCCGATGATAAATCCGTTATCCGCCGACATAATTGAGTATTACCCGGAGCACGCCCTGGTAGTCATCGTCGGTAAAGGAGTTTCCCAACGAGTGAATGGCCTGACTGACCCACAGTCCGGCGGTGAAATTCAGAAGGGCAACGAAAGAGACGACCCCGAGTTGTCCCTCGATGAAGACGGCCGATCCGATCGCCCCCAGAAACGTCGCGGCCATTATCGCATGTGTGACAAGCGATCGGAGGCCGAAATCAGCTAACGGTTGTAACGCTCTCACCGACATTTATACCTAAGCATGGGTCGGATTCGACTTAAACCTGTAGATCAGCTGAGAGGTACGTGCTGTGGTCGTACCTGATAGAGATACAAGCGCATACCCCGCCTTCCCGTGAGCGACGAGTGTTCCGACCCTCAGTCGGATCCGAGGAGCGAACAGGCGGGGGTCGAGCGGACAGCATCGTGTGCCAATCCACCGTTCGATGCAGTGTCGGAGTTGGATCTCCCATCGTTGGGCTTGAAATCCCGTGATGGGATTCCTCCGCGTTCACGTGGGGGAGGAGGTCACTCATGTGGGTGGGTACCAGTCGTCGCACGTCACTTACATGTGATGGGGACGTAGGTCTGTTGTGAGCGAAGAATCAGGGCGCCGGAACCTCCGGATGCCAAACGATGACGAGCTGTTCGCGGTGGTCACCCAACACAACGGTGGGAATCACGTCCGTCTCCAGTGTGAGGACGGCGAAAGCCGGATGGGCCGGATCCCCGGCCGGATGAAATACCGGGTCTGGATCGAGGAGGGCGATGTCGTCCTCGCCGAACCGTGGGACTGGCAGGACGAGAAAGCGAATATCGAGTGGCGCTACACCGATCAGGACGCCGATCAACTGCGCCGCGAAGGCCACATCGACTGATCCCAATCGATTCGGTTCGATTATCGCCGCTGTTTTATTTTCCAGGGACTCGAACCGCTGCATTCACCGACCCGTCACTTTCGATGTCGATCAGTTATCCGGTTGATCGTTCTCGGGCCGACATTCATGTAGGGCCGGCCACCAGGACCGCTGTAGCCAATGGCACGGGAGGACGATATCGACCGATTCTACGCGCTCCTTGAGGAGCTCGACCGGCAGGTCGACGGACCGTACAAACTCAAGGACTGCACCGGCTATATGGATTGGCCCGAACGTGGGGTCTATTTCTTCTTTGAGCCCGGGGAGACACGGGCGACGACCGAGCGATTACGGGTGACGCGTGTCGGGACGCATGCCGTTTCAACCGGAAGCGGGACGTCCCTCTGGGATCGGCTGAAACAACACTACGGCACGGGGAGCGGCAGCCGAATCACCCACATGGCGGCAATCATCGGGGATCGGTATATCGCAAACGCATCGGGGAGGCGATCATCGAGAAACACCGGCTCCATACCGACTATCCTGACTGGGATAACCGCTGGTCGGCTATCGATCGATCACGATCGGCGGTCCGAGATGAGGAGTATCTCCTTGAGCGGCGAGTGAGTGCCTATCTTCGCGAGCAACCGTTCCTCTGGATCGCTGTCGACGACGCCCCCGATCCCGACAGCGAACGTGGGTTTCTTGAGCGCAACACGATCGGCCTCCTGAGCAATCTCGGCACGGATGTCATCGATCCACGGCCGGCCGACTGGCTCGGCCACCACAGTCGAAGTCCCGCGATTCGAGACGGCGGCCTCTGGAACATCGAACACGCCGGCGCGGAGTACGACCCTACGTTCTTGGAGCGACTGTGGGAGGCAATCGCTGAGACGACCCCGCCTTAGCCAAGGTCATGACGGTCCTATCGACGAACAGCCCGGCTCACTGCGGGTGATATCGTCGGCAAACCGCCGTACTTCGGCCGTGAAGAACGCGGGGTTGTCGACGTTGGAAGCGTGGCCGGCGTCCGGAACCCTTGTGACGGTGACGTCTGCGTTCGTGAGCTGGTTGGCCAGACGCGTATGCATGGTTCGTAGCACTGACGGCACGTTCTCGCCATACATGATCGCCGTCGGAGCGGTGATCCGGGTGCTGTCGACCCGCTTCTGTGGAAATGTCGCTACCGACCTGGCGATCTTGGCGAACTCTGCGTGGGTGATTGTCGGTCCCTTCTCCATGAGCCGCTGGATCGTCGCCATGTCGCCGGCGATCCCCGGTGTGAGACGGTGACCGATCCACATCTGCAGCCGATTGAGCGTCGTGTATCTGACGATACGGTCCAATGCCGCCATCACGCGGAGGTTGGCGAAGACGAATCGGCCACCGATCGACAGCGATCCCGCGGCGAACGTATCCGATAACACAAGGCCGGCCACCTTTTCGGGGTGAGTCGCCGCGTACACTTGGGCGATACAGCCACCCATCGAAAGCCCACACAGGATCGGCTGATCGATGTCCAGCGCAGTGAGGAGCGCGTCCAGATCCGATGCGTACAGCTCCATGTCGTACGATCTACGGTCGGAGCCGCCGGTCCGGCCGTGCCCGCGAACGTCGTAGGCGATGGTGGTGTACTCGTCGCTCAGGGCCTTGAGTTGGGGCTCCCATTGGGCAGTGTTCATCGCCATCCCATGGATGAAGACGATCGGCGGACCATCGCCACCTCGGACGTAGTAGGTCTCGATGTCGTTTGTTCGGACCGTCTCGCCGGCGAAGACATCCGCTTTGACCTCTTGTTCTAGTGTTTCGTCCATCGCTCTACGGCCGGCTGCTTGCCCGACGTCGCTCGTCCCGCCCTACCCACCGATTGCACCGCATCGGCATCATCCGTGTCATACTACGGCTACGTTAGGCGCTCAGCGACGAATAGTATATCTCTCGCTGTCAAGGTCAGCCGGATACTGCCCACTTTTCGGTCCTATGCGTACGTTCTTTACTGTTCGATCCCAACAACAATCCGTGCTTGGATTGCGGTTTTACGTTTGTCGTGGCTGTGATACCGTCTACGCCGGTCCCGATGTACCACCGGCGTGCGACCGATGCGCTGGCTCGGAGCTGCGGGAGATCACGGATCGACTGCAGGCGGCTCGATACTTTTCGCCGGAGTGCGCTCAGCCATCCGAATAGGACCCGAACAATAAGCGGAGTGTCCCCAGGCTACGGTCGGACGTATTCGGCGAATCAGCACTACTCCTGAAACGTACAGATGGCGGCTTTGAGCTTGTCGGTTCTGACGTTATCCGTGACCACGACCTCGACGGTCCCCGTGTCGTGATCGGCACTGACACGGACGACGCCATCGATATCCGCGAGCAACGACTCAACCTGCTGAGCGGTTGACGGTGAGGACATCCCCGTTACCGTGGCTGTTCGTAACTCCACGTGTGTGTTTCACATCCCCATGGACAAGACGGTTACGGGTATCGGGGGACAGAGCTCCACGGCTCGGTTGGATGCTTCTGATATCGAACTCGTTTAGCGGAGTCTGAACAAGGGGCGCTGATCCTCGCAGGGGAATCGGCGTGGACAAGCCGTCTATCGGACCTATCGACGCCCTCAAACTGTTCCTCACGAACGAATACCAAATCATATCGTTGTGGGTACTGGATTCGAAGTATGGATGCGGTAGAAGGGACGATTCTCGCCGGCGAATCGTTCGAGCCGATCCGCGGTCGCGTCGTCATTCAGAACGATCGGATCGAAGCCATCGAAGATGTGGCGACGGACTCGACGGATATCATTCTGCCCGCGTTTGTCAACGCTCATACCCACCTCGGCGACTCCGTCGCGAAGGAAGCTGCCGTCGGCTTGTCACTCGATGAGGCGGTTGCACCACCGGACAGCCTGAAACACCGCCGACTGGCCGCGGCTGACCGATCGGAACTCATCACAGCGATGCGACGGACGCTTCGGTTCATGGCACGGACCGGCACGATATCCTGTCTGGATTTCCGTGAGTCGGGAATCGCCGGGGCCCGTGCACTGCGGGACGCCGCCGAACCGGTCGAGATCGACCCGTTCATTTTCGGCAGCGGTGACCGATCCGTCCTCGATGTCGCCGATGGATACGGGGCCAGTG